>NZ_DASSVG010000046.1:0-22483 GCF_035706265.1 Ramlibacter sp.
CGCCTGCGGCTACGTGGTGAACTGCCCCGAGTCGGGCAGCACGGTGATGATCGACCTCAAGGAGATCGGGCCGACCTACTACTTCGCGCCCCCGCGGATCTTCGAAGCGCTGCTCACCAGCGTGATGATCCGCATGGAGGATGCCGGGGCGCTGAAGCGCCGGATGTTCCACTCCTTCATGGAGGTGGCGCGGCGCGTCGGCCCCGCGCTGCGCGATGGCAAGCCGGTGGGTGCGCTCGATCGCCTGAAGTACGCATTGGGCAACGCGCTGGTGTACGGGCCGCTGCGCAACAACCTGGGCATGTCGCGCGTGCGCGTGGCCTAGACCGCGGGCGAGGCGATCGGGCCCGACCTGTTCACCTTCTACCGCGCGATCGGCATCAACCTGAAGCAGCTCTATGGCAGCACCGAGACGGCGGTGTTCGTCTGCATGCAGCCGGACAACCAGGTGCACGCCGACACGGTGGGCGTTCCCTGCCGCGGCGTGGAGATCAAGCTGGCCGACAACGGCGAGATCCTGGTGCGCTCGCCGGGCCTGCTGAAGGAGTACTACAAGAACCCGCAGGCCACCGCCGAAGTGAAGACGCCCGACGGCTGGTACCACACCGGCGACGCCGGCTTCCTCGATGCGCACGGCCACCTGAAGATCATCGACCGCGCCAAGGACGTCGGGCGGCTGGCCGACGGCTCGATGTTCGCGCCCAAGTACATCGAGAACAAGCTCAAGTTCTTCCCGCACATCAAGGAGGCGGTGGCGGTGGGCGACGGCCGCGACCGCGCCTGCGCGATGATCAACATCGACTTCGAGGCGGTGGGCAACTGGGCGGAAAAACGCAATCTTCCGTATGCGGGTTACACCGATCTCGCGCAGAAGCCGGAGGTGTACGCGCTGATCAAGGACTGCATCGAGAAGGTCAACGCCGACCTCGCCTCCGACGAGCGCCTGGCCGGCAGCCAGATCCACCGCTTCCTGGTCCTGCACAAGGAGCTCGATGCCGACGACGGCGAGCTCACCCGCACCAACAAGGTCCGGCGCGGCTTCATCGCGGAGAAGTACGCCGTGCTGCTCGATGCCCTGTACGGTGGCAAGTCCGAGCAGTACATTGAGACGCAGGTGAAGTTCGAAGACGGGCGCACCGGCAGCGTGAGCGCGACGCTGAAGATCAACGATGCCCGCACCTTCGCGCCGGTGAGGGCGGCGGCATGAAGATCATGGCTGAACTCGCCCCTTCCCTCGACACCGCGTTCACCACCCTGCCCGCCGAGGGCGAGGTCGCGACGCCGGAGCGCGCCGCCGCCGCGGCCGCCGCACCGCAGGAGCAGCCGGCCGCCGGCCGACGCATCGGCGAGGTGATCCTCGACGTGCAGAACATCTCGCTCGCCTTCGGCGGCGTGAAGGCGCTCACCGACATCTCCTTCGACGTGCGCGAGCACGAGGTGCGCGCCATCATCGGCCCCAACGGCGCCGGCAAGAGCTCCATGCTCAATTGCATCAACGGCGTCTACCAGCCGCAGCAGGGCACCATCACCTTCCGCGGCAAGCACTTCCACCACATGAAGAGCCGGCAGGTGGCGGAGATGGGCATCGCCCGCACCTTCCAGAACCTGGCGCTGTTCAAGGGCATGAGCGTCCTGGACAACATCATGACCGGGCGCAACCTGCGCATCCGCAGCAACATCTTCCTGCAGGCGCTGCGCATCGGCCCGGCCGAGCGCGAGGAGATCCGGCACCGCGAATACGTGGAACGCATCATCGACTTCCTCGAGATCCAGGCCTTCCGCAAGACGCCCGTGGGACAACTGCCCTACGGCCTGCAGAAGCGCGTGGACCTCGGGCGTGCGCTGGCGATGGAGCCGCAGGTGCTGCTGCTGGACGAGCCGATGGCCGGCATGAACCTGGAAGAGAAGCAGGACATGTGCCGCTTCATCCTGGACGTGAACGACGAGTTCGGCACGACGGTGGTGCTGATCGAGCACGACATGGGCGTGGTGATGGACATCTCCGACCGCGTCGTGGTGCTCGATTACGGCAAGAAGATCGGCGACGGCACGCCGGACGAAGTGCGTTCGAATCCGGACGTGATCAAGGCCTACCTGGGAACAAGCCACTGAGGTCCAGCGTTCGGCGTTGAGCTTTCAGCGTCGAACCCCCCAACACCCGCTCAACGCTCAACGCTTAACGCTCAACGACCATGGGCTTCTTCCTCGAAACCCTCCTCGGCGGCCTGATGACGGGCATGCTGTATTCGCTGGTGGCGCTCGGCTTCGTGCTGATCTTCAAGGCCTCCGGCGTGTTCAACTTCGCGCAGGGCGCGATGGTGCTGTTCGCGGCACTGGCGATGGCGCGCTTCTCCGAGTGGCTGCCCAAGTGGCTCGGCTTCGAGAGCGCCATCCTGGCCAACCTGCTCGCCTTCCTGGTCGCCGGCGTGATCATGTTCGCCGTCGCCTGGCTGGTGGAGCGGCTGGTGCTGCGCCACCTGGTGAACCAGGAAGGCGCGACGCTGCTGATGGCGACGCTGGGCATCGCCTACCTGCTCGATGGCGTGGGCCAGACGCTCTTCGGCAGCGACATCTACAAGATCGACGTCGGCATGCCCAAGGACCCGGTGATCGCGTTCGAGAACGTGTTCCAGGGCGGCATCCTGATCAACAAGGAAGACGTGATCGCCGCCGGCATCGCCGCGGTGCTGGTGCTGTGCCTGACGCTGTTCTTCCAGAAGACCGGCACCGGGCGCGCGCTGCGCGCCGTGGCCGACGACCACCAGGCCGCGCAGTCGATCGGCATCCCGCTCGATCGCATCTGGGTGATCGTCTGGTGCGTGGCCGGCGTCGTGGCGCTGGTGGCCGGGATGATCTGGGGCAGCAAGCTGGGCGTGCAGTTCTCGCTCTCCACCGTGGCGCTGCGCGCGTTGCCGGTGGTGATCCTCGGCGGCCTGACTTCGGTGCCGGGCGCCATCATCGGCGGGCTGATCATCGGCGTGGGCGAGAAGGTGTCGGAGGTCTACCTCGGCCCGTTCGTGGGCGGCGGCATCGAGATCTGGTTCGCCTACGTGCTCGCCCTGCTGTTCCTCCTCGTGCGGCCGCAAGGGCTGTTCGGCGAAAAAATCATAGACCGCGTGTAAGGAGAGGACGCCATGCTTTACCGCGAAAACGGCCAGTTCAAGACCAGCTACCACGCCGACCTGCAGATCTTCCCCATCCTGCAGGACCGCTTCTTCATCCTCGCCCTGCTGCTGTTCGCCTTCCTCGCGGTGCCCAGCCTCGCGAGCGGCTACATGTTCCGCGCCATCCTGATCCCCTTCCTGATCATGTCGCTGGCGGCGCTGGGCGTGAACATCCTGGTGGGCTACTGCGGCCAGATCTCGCTCGGCTCCGGCGCCTTCATGGCCGTCGGCGCCTACGGGGCCTACAACTTCTTCGCCCGCATGGAAGGCATGCCGCTGATCCTCACGCTGATCGTCGGCGGGGTCTGCGCGATGGCCTTCGGCATCCTGTTCGGCCTGCCCAGCCTGCGGGTGAAGGGCCTGTATCTCGCGGTGGCCACGCTCGCGGCGCAGTTCTTCGCCGACTGGATGTTCCTGCGCATCAAGTGGTTCACCAACGATTCGCCCTCGGGCTCGGTCTCGGTTGCCGGCCTCACGGCCTTCGGCGTGCCGATCGAGAGCCCGGCCAGCAAGTACCTGCTGTGCCTCACCGTGCTGGTCGTCATGGCACTGCTCGCCAAGAACCTGGTGCGCGGCGCGATCGGGCGCGAATGGATGGCGATCCGCGACATGGACGTGGCCGCGGCGGTGATCGGCATCCGGCCGATGTACGCGAAGCTCAGCGCCTTCGCGGTGAGCTCCTTCATCATCGGCGTGGCCGGCGCGCTGTGGGGCTTCGTCTACCTCGGCGCCTGGGAGCCGGCGGCCTTCTCGCTGGAGATGTCGTTCCGCCTGCTGTTCATGGTGATCATCGGCGGGCTGGGCTCGATCATGGGCAGCTTCTTCGGCGCCGCCTTCATCGTGCTGCTGCCGATCGCGCTCAACCAGACCCTGCCGGTGCTGGCCGGCTGGGTCGGCCTCTCCATTTCCACGGCCGGCATCTCGCATGCCGAGCTGATGATCTTCGGCGCCCTGATCGTCTGGTTCCTGGTGGTGGAACCGCACGGCCTGGCGCGCCTGTGGTCCACGGGCAAGCAGAAGCTGCGCCTGTGGCCCTTCCCGCACTGAACCCATTTTTCACCGGCAACGCATCAATGAAGGAGACAGGTATGAAGTTGCGCAACGTAGTCCTCGCGGCGGCCGTGGTGGCCGCGGCCGCCTCGTCGGGAGTGGCGACGAACGCGTTCGCCCAGGCGAAGGAGCAGTTCTTCCCGGTGCTGCCGTACCGCACCGGCCCCTACGCGCCCAACGGCGTGCCGTGGGCCAACGGCTACGTCGACTACCTGAAGCTCACCAACGCACGCGGCGGCATCAACGGCGTGAAGATCGTGTTCGAGGAATGCGAAACCGGCTACGACACCGCCCGCGGCGTCGAATGCTACGAGCGCCTGAAGGGCAAGCACGGCGGCGCCACGGTGTTCCAGCCGCTGTCCACCGGCATCACCTTCGCGCTGACCGAGAAGGCGCCGGGCGACAAGATCCCGCTGATCACCGCCGGCTACGGCCGCAGCGAGAGCCAGGACGGCGGCGTCTTCAAGTGGAACTTCCCGATCGCCGGCACCTACTGGCTGGCGGCCGACGCGCTGGTGCAGACCGTCGCCAAGCGCGAGGGCGGCCTCGACAAGCTCAAGGGCAAGAAGATCGCGCTGGTCTACCACGACAGCCCCTACGGCAAGGAGCCGATCCCGCTGCTGCAGGAGCGCAGCCACATGCACGGCTTCGACCTGCAGCTGCTGCCGGTCACCGCCCCCGGCGTGGAGCAGAAGGCCACCTGGCTGCAGATCCGCCAGTCGCGTCCCGACTACGTGATGCTGTGGGGCTGGGGCGTGATGAACTCCACCGCCCTGAAGGAAGCGGTGGCCACCGGCTATCCGCGCGACAAGATGTACGGCGTGTGGTGGTCGGGTGCCGAGCCCGACGTCAAGGACGTCGGCGAAGGCGCCAAGGGCTACCACGCCGTGACGATGCAGCACGGCGCCGAGCCGCAGTCGGCCGTGGTCAAGGAGATCCTGGAGAAGGTGCACGCCAAGGGCCAGGGCACGGGTCCCAAGGAGGAAGTGGGCTCGGTGCTGTACATGCGCGGCGCCATGAGCGCCATGCTGGGCGTGGAAGGCGTGCGGCGGGCGCAGGAGCGCTACGGCAAGGGCAAGGTCATGACCGGCGAGCAGGTCCGTTGGGGCCTGGAGAACCTGGCGCTCTCGCAGGACAAGCTCGATGCGCTGGGCTTCAAGGGCGTGATGCGCCCGATCAGCACCTCCTGCGTGGACCACATGGGCTCCAACTGGGCCCGCGTGCACACCTGGGACGGCAAGCAGTGGAAGTTCACCTCCGACTGGCTGCAGGCGGACGAACAGGTGCTGAAGCCGCTGGTGAAGGCGACGGCGGACAAGTACGCGGCGGAAAAGAAACTCACGCGTCGCACCCCCGCGGATTGCCAATCCTGATGTGACCTGCTCCCTCCCCCTCCGGGGGAGGGCTGGGGTGGGGGCGCTCGCGGCGCGCCTCGACCCCAGCTCTCGAGGACAACAAATGGCAATTGAATCGACGGCCGACGCCGGCCAGAGGCCGGCTTGCGACAGTCCGTCCAAGCCTGCGCAGGCAGGCTTGGAGCCGCGGACTGTCGTCCTCAACGTCAACGGCATCGAGGTCATCTACAACCACGTGATCCTCGTGCTCAAGGGCGTTTCGCTGCAGGTGCCCGAGGGCGGCATCGTGGCCCTGCTCGGGGGCAACGGCGCCGGCAAGACGACCACGCTGCGCGCCGTCTCCAACCTGCTCAAGGGCGAGCGGGGCGAGGTCACCAAGGGCTCGATCGAGCTGCGCGGCGAGCGCATCGAGAACCTCACGCCGGCCGACCTGGTGCAGCGCGGCGTGGTGCAGGTGATGGAAGGCCGCCACTGCTTCGCCCACCTCACCATCGAGGAGAACCTGCTCACCGGCTCCTACACCCGCGCGAGCCGCAGCGAGGTCGCCGCCAACCTGGAGAAGGTCTACACCTACTTCCCGCGCCTGCGCCAGCGCCGCACTTCGCAAGCCGCCTACACCTCCGGCGGCGAGCAGCAGATGTGCGCGATCGGCCGCGCCCTGATGGCGAGCCCCAGCCTGGTGCTGCTGGACGAACCTTCCATGGGCCTGGCGCCGCAGATCGTGGAAGAGGTGTTCGAGATCGTGAAGGACCTCAACGCCAAGGAGAAGGTCACCTTCCTGCTGGCGGAGCAGAACACCAACATGGCCCTGAAGTACGCCGACTACGGCTACATCATGGAAAGCGGCCGCATCGTGATGGACGGGCCCGCCAGCGAACTGGCCGACAACGAGGACGTGAAGGAGTTCTACCTCGGCGTCGGCGGCGGCGAGCGCAAGAGCTTCCGCGAGGTCAAGAGCTACAAGCGGCGCAAGCGCTGGCTGGCCTGAGGATGCAGCAAGGAAAAGAAATGCAGGACTACTACGACAGCCTCGAGGTCCGCGCCGCGGCGGACCGCGAGGCCGAACTCCTGGCGGCGCTGCCGGCGCAGGTGGCGCACGCGCAGCGCGCGACCGCCGCCTTCCGCGAGATCCTGGCCGGCGTGGAGGCCAGCACGATCACGTCGCGTGAGGCGCTGGCGCAGCTGCCCGTCACGCGCAAGTCCGAACTGCTGGCGCGCCAGCAGGCCAGCCGCGCGAGCGACCCCTTCGGCGGCTTTTCCGCCTTCGTGCGCGGGCCGCAGATGCCGCGCATCTTCGCCTCGCCCGGGCCGATCTACGAGCCGGACGGCAGCACGCGCGACTACTGGCGCATGGGCCGGGCCCTGTTCGCCGCGGGCTTCCGCAGCGGCGAACTGGTGCACAACACGTTCAGCTACCACATGACGCCGGGCGCCTTCATGTTCGAGTCGGGCGCGCACGCGGTGGGCTGCACCGTGTTCCCGGCCGGCGTCGGCCAGACCGAGCAGCAGCTGCAGGCGATCGCCGAACTGCGGCCCACCTGCTACACCGGCACGCCCAGCTTCCTGCGCATCCTGGTGGAGAAGGCGCAGGAGTCCGGCGGCGACATCACGAGCCTGCGCAAGGGACTGGTGGGCGGCGAGGCCTTCCCGCCCAGCCTGCGCGACTGGTTCCTCGAACGCGGCCTGCACGTCTACCAGTGCTATGCGACGGCGGACCTGGGCCTGATCGCCTACGAGACCGCCGCGCGCGAAGGCATGGTGATCGACGAGGGCGTGATCGTGGAGATCGTGCGCCCGGGCACCGGGGACCCGGTGGCCGAGGGCGAGGTGGGCGAGGTGGTGGTGACCTCGCTCAACCCGGCCTATCCGATGGTGCGCTTCGGCACCGGCGACCTCTCGGCCATCCTGCCGGGGCAGGACGCGACGGGCCGCACCAACACGCGCATCAAGGGCTGGCTCGGCCGCGCCGACCAGACGACCAAGATCCGCGGCATGTTCGTGCATCCGGGCCAGGTGGCCGCCATCGCCCGCCGCTTCCCCGAGATCGTCAAGGCGCGCCTGGTGGTGAGCGGGGAGATGGCCAACGACGTGATGACATTCAAAGTCGAGACGGCCGCCTCGCCGCAGGGGCTGGACGCGCGCATCGGCGACGCCGTGCGCGACGTGACCAAGCTGCGCGCCGAAGTCCAGTTCGTGCAGCCGGGCTCGCTGCCCAACGACGGCAAGGTCATCGAAGACGCGCGCAGCTACAAGTAAGAAGGAAGGACCACAAGGCGCCTTCGGCGAGGAGGCATACTTCGCACTTGCATGACGCAGGACAAGCGGAGTACGTAGTTCCCGCCGCCCGGCGCGGTCGGCGACGCGGCAGCATGCGGCGTTCCTCTCTTGTCTAGAACTTCCTTCGGAGACGTAATGAAAAAGCTGTTCCAGTCCCTCGTGCCCCTGGCCGTCGCCGCGGCCGCCTTCGCCGCCGGCGCGCAGGACTTCCCGGGTAGCAAGCCCATCACCATCATCGTTCCCTTCTCGGCCGGCGGCCCCACCGACAAGGTGGCGCGCGATCTGGCCGAAGCCCTGCGCAAGCCCCTGAACGGCGCCACCCTGATCGTCGACAACGCCGCGGGCGCGGGCGGCTCCATCGGCGCCAACAAGGTCGCCAAGGCGCAGGCCGACGGCCACACCCTGCTGGTGCACCACATCGGCATGGCCACCATGCCCACGCTGGTGCGCAACATCCCGTTCAACGTCGAGAACGACTTCGAGTACGTCGGCCTGATCAACGACGTGCCGATGACGATCATCTCCAAGCCCACGATCCCGGCCAACAACTGGAAGGAACTGATGGCCTGGATCCAGGCCAACAAGGGCAAGATCAACCTGGGCAACGCCGGCGTCGGCTCGGCCTCGCACCTGTGCGGCATGCTGTTCCAGCACGCCATGGGCGTGGACATGACGGCCGTGCCGTACAAGGGCACCGGCCCGGCCATGACGGACCTGATGGGCGGCCAGATCGACATCATGTGCGACCAGACCACCAATACCACCGGCGCCATCGAAGGCAAGAAGGTGAAGGTGTTCGCCGTCACGACGTCCAAGCGCCTGACCACCCCCGCGCTGAAGGACGTGCCCACGCTGCAGGAACTGGGCGTGAAGGACTTCAACATCACGATCTTCCACGGCCTGTACGCGCCCAAGGGCACGCCCGCGGCGGTGGTGAAGAAGCTCAACGACGCGCTCAAGCTGGCGCTGAAGGACCCGGACTTCATCAAGCGCGAGGAAGGCCTGGGCGCGGTGGTCGTGAACGACAAGCGCGTCGAGCCGGCCGAGCACAAGAAGTTCGTCAAGTCCGAGATCAACAAGTGGAGCCCGCTGATCAAGCAGGCGGGCGTCTACGTCGACTGATGCGCGCCTGAGCCGCACGAGCCGCCCCCAGGGGCGGCTTTTTTCTTTGGCATCATCCACCTACAACCAAGCAATCCAGGAGATCCCGTGAGCAGTGCTTCCCGTACCCTTTCCCGCCGTACCGTCGTCAGCGCGCTGGCCGTCGCCGGCCTCGCACCGGCCCTGTCGTTCGCGCAGGGCGCCTGGCCCACCAAGCCGGTGCGCATCGTCGTGCCCTTCAACGCCGGCGGCACCACCGACATCCTGGCGCGCGCCGTCGCCGTGGAGCTGTCCAAGTCGCTGGGCCAGTCCTTCGTGGTGGAGAACAAGGCCGGCGCCGGCGGCAACATCGGCGCCGACCTCGTGGCCCACGCCGCGCCCGACGGCTACACGCTGCTGATGGGGACGGTGGGCACGCACGCCATCAACGCCTCGCTGTACTCCAAGATGCCCTTCAACCACATCAAGGACTTCCAGCCGATCACGCTGGTGGGCGGCGTGCCGAACGTGCTGGTGGTCAACACCGAGAAGGCGGCCGCGCGCGGCATCCGCAACGTGCAGGACGTCATCAAGTACGCCAAGGCCAATCCCGGCAAGCTGAACATGGCCTCCAGCGGCAACGGCACGTCGATCCACCTGGCCGGCGAGCTGTTCAAGACGATGACGGGCACCTACATGACGCACTTCCCGTTCACCGGCTCCAACCCCGCCCTGCTGAGCCTGATGTCCGGCGACATGGACCTGATGTTCGACAACCTGCCTTCGTCGATGACGCACATCCGCTCGGGCAAGCTCAAGGCCCTGGCCGTCACCAGCGCCCAGCGCTCCTCGGCGCTGCCGGACGTGCCGACGGTGGAGGAAGCGGGCGGCCCATTGCTCAAGGGCTACGAGGCGAGTTCCTGGTTCGGCCTGCTGGCGCCGGCCGGCACGCCGATGGAGATCGTCAACCGCATCCAGCAGGAAACCGCCAAGGCGCTGGCCACGCCGGCGATGAAGGAGCGCCTGCAGGCCCAGGGCGCCATCCCGAGCGGCAACACCCCGGCGCAGTTCGCACAGATGATCGACCGCGAGACGAAGAAGTGGGCGGCGGTGGTGAAGGCCAGCGGCGCGAAGGTGGACTGAGGCCCCCTACACCCCCCAGACGATCTCCTTCTGCTCCTTCTCGCAGCGCTTCAGCATGTCGATGAAGGGCACGGCCCGCTGGCGCAGGGAGACGGCCTCGAACTTCGGCGGCACCTGGCCCTTGGCCTGCGCTTCGGCGACCAGGGCCTTGTGCTCCGCCTCCTCCTGCGCGATCGCCTGTTCCAGCTTCGCCACCGCCCCGGGCATCTCCTCGGGCAGGATGATGCCCTGGGGGCCGGGGTCCTTGCCGATGATCTGCAGCACGCGGCGCCCGTTGGGCTCCAGCATGATCAGGTCGCCGGCCGCCTTGGATTTGAACTTGTAGAGCATCAGCGGTAGATGTACTCGCGGTTGAAGGGATAGGCCGACTGCGCGCCGCGCAGCGTCCCGGTGCTCATGTTGCCATCCGGGCGCGTCGCGAGGAACTGGTGCAGCGCGATCCAGCCGTGCTCGAAGCTCATGGCGCAGCCGGCCAGGTACAGCCGGTAGGCGCGCAGCACGCGGCCACCGTCCTCGGCCCCGTGGGTGCGTTCGAGCACTGCGCGCGCTTCCTCCAGCCGCTCCTCCAGCCCGTCGGACCAGGCCCAGAGCGTGCGCGCATAGTGCGGCCGGAGGTTCTCGGCGTCCACCATCTCCAGCCCGCCGAGGGCCATCTCCCGCAGCACCAGGCTGGTGTGCAGCAGCTCGCCGCCGGGGAAGATGTACTTGCCGATGAACTCGCCCATGCCGGCGCCGAGCTGGCCCGGCTCCAGCGCGCCGGCCGTGATGCCGTGGTTCATCACCAGCCCGCCGGGGGCGAGCAGGCGCCGGATCTTGCCGAAGTAGGCCGCCATGTTCGCCTGGCCCACGTGCTCGAACATGCCCACCGAGGCGATCTTGTCGAAGGCCTGGCCCTCGTCCAGTTCGCGGTAGTCCTGCAGCAGCATCTGCACACGGCCCTGCAGCCCTTTCTGGCGGATCAGCCCGTTCACGTACGCATGCTGGTTCTGCGACAGCGTGATGCCGGTGGCCTGCACGCCATAGTGTTCGGCCGCCCACAGCAGCAGCCCGCCCCAGCCCGCGCCGATGTCGAGGAAGCGCTCGCCTGGCTTGAGCATCAGCTTGCGGCAGATGTGGTCCAGCTTCGCCTCCTGCGCCTGCGCCAGTGAGTAGCCCGGCTCGCGGAAGTAGGCGCAGGAGTAGACGCGGCGCGGATCGAGCCAGAGGGCGTAGAAGTCGTCCGAGACGTCGTAGTGGAAGCGGATCTGCTCGGCGTCCTTCTGCGGGGTGTGCTGCGCGATCGACCGGGCCCGCCGCAGCATCTGCGTCCACCAGCTGGTGTCGCTCGGCACCGGGCTGCCAGGCAGCAGGCCGGCGCCGGCCGTCATCACGTCGCGCATGCGGCCGTGGATGCGCAGGCGCTGCTCCACGTAGTCCTCGGCGATCTTGCCGATCTGGCCCGCCGCCAGCGTGGCCACGCCGGACCAGTCGTCGAACTCGAGCCGGACGGCCGCATCGGCCGGTCCCACCCGTTTGCCGCCGGGCAAGCCGATGGCAACGGGAACCGGAAGGGCCGCAAGTTGTGTTTCGATCTTTTGCAGCAGAGGTTCCATGGCCGATTCTGGTCACGGCGCCGGCGGGGCGTCAACGGAACCCGTGTAGGACGGTGGCGCATCCGGGCGCGGGCTGAAGGCAAAGGTTTGCTTGCGGACCAATTAGTTCAAGCCTAAACTATTTAGCCCATCCCCTGAAGGACCGCCCATGGACATCGAAGCGCGCGCCCACAGCGAGCACCCCGAGGCGCTGCGCCTGTGGCTGCGGCTGCTCACGTGCACGCAGCTGGTCGAGAAGCAGGTGCGCACCCACCTGCGCGAGCGCTTCGAGACGACGCTGCCGCGCTTCGACCTGATGGCGCAGCTGGAACGCACGCCGGCCGGCCTGAAGATGAACGAGCTGTCGCGCCGCATGATGGTCACCGGCGGCAACGTCACCGGCATCACCGACCAGCTCGTCTCCGAAGGCCTGGTGGAGCGCATCGACGTCGAGGGCGACCGCCGCGCCTGCCGCGTGCGCCTGACGGCCCGCGGCCGCCGCCAGTTCCAGGAGATGGCGCGCCAGCACGAGGGCTGGATCGTGGAGGCCTTCGGCGCCCTCACGGAAAAGGAGATCGCCACCCTGCACAAGCTGCTGGGGAAGGTGAAGGAACACGCCACCGCACGCCAGGAGACCGCCGCATGACTTCCGCGCAGACCGACCGCTTCGTGCACGACCGGCTGCCGCCGAAAGCGCAGTGGCCCACCCTTCTTTACGACCGCCCCGAGCTGGCCCTGCCGGCGCAGTGCAACGTGGTCGAAGCCTTGCTGGATCGCGCGCCGGCCAAGGGCTGGGGCGACCGCCCCCTGCTGCGCTCGCCGGCCGGCGTGCTCAGTTACCGCGAGGTGCGCGAGCGCGTGGACCGCATCTGCCGCGTGCTGGTCGAAGACCTGGGCCTGGTACCCGGCAACCGCGTGCTGCTGCGCGGCGGCAACTCGGTCGGCATGGCGCTCGCGTGGCTGGCGGTCGTCAAGGCCGGCGGCATCGCGGTGGCCACCATGCCGCTGCTGCGCGCCCGCGAGCTGGGCGACATCATCGACAAGGCGCAGCCCAGCCTCGCCCTGTGCGATATCAAGCTGCTGGAGGAGCTGGAGCTGGCCCGGCGCGACCGCCCGGTGCTGAAGGCCGTGGTGCCGTTCAACGCGCCGAACGAGCCCGGCTCGCTCGCAGTGCGCGCTGCGCAGAAGGCAGGCGACTTCCCGGCCTGCCCCACCGCCGCGGACGACATCGCGCTGCTGGCCTTCACCTCCGGCACCACGGGCAAGCCCAAGGCCGCGGTGCACACCCACCGCGACGTGCTGGCCTCGTGCGAGACCTGGCCGCGGCACGTGCTGCGCGCCACGCCGGAGGACATCGTCGTCGGCTCGCCGCCGCTGGCCTTCACCTTCGGCCTGGGCGGGCTGCTGGTGTTCCCGATGTGGGCCGGCTCCTCGGTGTACTTCCCCGATGCGCCCTACACGCCCGAATCGTTCGTGCGCACGATCGCGGAGGTGGGGGCGACGATCTGCTACACGGCGCCGACCTTCTACCGCAATGCCGCGCCGTTCGCGCGCCAGCTCGGGGTGGGCGCGCTGCGCGCGAGCGTGAGCGCCGGCGAGGGCCTGCCCGATGCCACGCGCCAGCTCTGGAAGGAGGCCACCGGCATCGAGATGCTCGATGGCATCGGCGCCACCGAGATGTTCCACATCTTCATCTCCTCGGCCGGCGCCGAGGTGCGGCGCGGCGCCATCGGCAAGGTGGTGCCCGGCTACCAGGCGCGGGTGGTGGACGACGAGGGGCGCGAAGTGCCGCGCGGCACCGTCGGCAAGCTGGCCGTGATCGGCGCCACCGGCTGCAAGTACCTCGACGACCCGCGCCAGGCGAACTACGTGAAGGACGGCTGGAACTATCCCGGCGACGCCTTCACGCAGGACGAGGACGGCTACTTCTTCTACCAGGCTCGGGCCGACGACATGATCATCACGGCCGGCTACAACGTCGGCGGCCCGGAGGTCGAGGACGCGTTGCTCAAGCACCCGGCGGTGGCCGAGTGCGGCGTGGTCGGCAAGCCCGACGCCGAGCGCGGCATGATCGTCAAGGCCTTCTGCGTGCTCAAGCCCGGCCACAGCGGCGACGCCGCCATGGTCAAGACGCTGCAGGAGCACGTGAAGTCCACCATCGCGCCCTACAAGTACCCGCGCGAGATCACCTTCGTGCCCGCCCTGCCCCGCACCGAGACGGGCAAGCTGCAACGCTTCAAGCTGCGGGAGTTGTGATCACTCAATGCGGCATGTCGCCGGCCGGCGTCGACTGCCGCCGCGGCGGCCGCATCACCACCAGCAGCGGGATCGCCATCACGGTCACCGCCATCATGATCCAGAAGTCGTTGGCATAGGCCACCAGCGAGGCCTGCCGCGTCACTTCCGCATTCAGCAGCGCCAGCGCCGCGGTGGGATCGCCCCCCAGCGCCTGCGGCCACTGCGCCAGCGCCGGATTGCCCGGGGCGACGAAGGTCGCCAGGTTGGCGTGCGATTGCGCCATCCCGCGCGTCAGCAGCGACTGCACCACCGAGATCCCGACGCTGCCGCCGATGTTGCGCAGCAGGCTGTAGATCGGCGTGCCCTCGTTGCGCAGCCGCGGCGCCAGCGTGGCGAACGCCGCCGCCGACAGCGGGACGAAGGTGAAGCCGATCCCCACGCCCTGGATGAAGCCGGAGGTCACGATCAGGTGGCTGTCCATCTGCAGCGTGATGTGCGTCATCTGCCACAGGGCGATGGCGGTCAGCGCGAAGCCCGTGGCCATGATCAGCCGCAGGTCCACCTTCTGCACCAGCCGGCCGACCACC
Source organism: Ramlibacter sp. (assembly GCF_035706265.1). Lineage (GTDB taxonomy): Bacteria > Pseudomonadota > Gammaproteobacteria > Burkholderiales > Burkholderiaceae_C > Ramlibacter. The sequence goes on from NZ_DASSVG010000046.1 coordinate 14,466, forward strand.
AGCATGGCGAGCATGGTGCCGATGCCGCGCGGCGCGGTGACGATGCCGGTGTAGACCACCGGGTACTGCATCAGCCCCTGCAGGAACAGCGGCAGCAGCGCCATCGTGCCGTACAGCACCACGCCGACGATGAAGCCGAACACGCAGCCGGTGACGAAGTTGCGGTCCTTCAGCAGCTCGCGGTCGACGAAGGAAGGGCCCTGCGCCGTCCACGTGTGCACGGCGAAGAAGGCGAAAGCGACCAGCGCGCCGGCGGCCTCGAGCCGGATCTCCCAGGAGTCGAACCACTCCAGCAGCTCGCCCCGGTCCAGGAACATCTGCAGCAGCCCGATGCCGAGGCTCAGCGCGACGAAGCCGAAGAGGTCCAGCGGCACGGCGCGCGGCCGGTTCTCCGGCAGGTAGCGCCAGATGCCGTAGAGCGCGAAGGCGCCCACCGGCACGTTGATGAAGAACACCCAGCGCCAGTCGAAGTTCTCGGTCAGCCAGCCGCCCAGCATCGGGCCCAGGATGGGGCCGACCATGATGCCGGCGCCCCAGATCGCCATCGCCTGGCCCACCTTCTGCGGCGGGTTGATGTCCAGCAGCACGGCTTGCGACAGCGGCACCAGCGCGGCGCCGAAGATGCCCTGCAGCAGGCGCGCCGCCACGATGCCCGCCAGCGAGGTGGCGAAGCCGCACAGGGCCGAAGCGATGGTGAAGCCGATCACCGACAGCAGGAACACCTTGCGCCGGCCCCACTGCGAGCAGAGCCAGCCGGTGAGCGGCAGCGCGATCGCCGAGGCCACGATGTAGGAGGTGAGCACCCAGGTGATCTGGTCCTGCGAGGCCTGCAGGCTGCCCTGCATGTGCGGCAGCGCCACGTTGGCGATGGTGGTGTCCAGCGCCTGCATGATGGTGGCCAGCATGATCGAAAGGGTGATCATGGCGCGGTGCTGCACCGCCCCGGCCGGCGCGGGGGCGCTGGGCCCGGCCTGCGCCGGCGCAGTGGCTGCGGCTTGTGCGGACGCGCTCATGACGCGTCCTCCTTGGCTGCGGCGGCGAGCAGGCCGTCGCGCGCCCGGGAAAGCAGTGCCAGCAGCTGCTTGCGCTCGGCGGCGTTGAGGCCGGACAGCGCGTCGGCCGTGAGCTGGTCGGCCAGCTGCATGGCCTGCTCCAGCGCCTTGCGCGCGCTGGGCTTGATGTGGAGGCGGTTGACGCGGCGGTCGCCGGGGTGCTCGCGCCGCTCGATCCAGCCGGCGGCGGCGAGCCGGTCGCACATGGTGGCCACCGCCATCGCCGTGAGGCCCAGCCGCTGGGCGAGCTCCACCTGCGACAGCGCCTCCTCGCCTTCGTGCCAGGCGAGCACGGCCAGCAGGCGGCATTGCGCCTGCGAGAGGCCGAGCTTCTCGCGGGCGAGGCGGTCGAACTGCTGGGAGTAGAGGCGCGAGACCTCGTTGACGAGGAAGCCGAAGCGCGCGGACAGGGCGGGTTTCATCAGCCCGCTGATTATAAACGTGCTTATGATCTGGCGCCGTCAGCCCACCGGCCCGGCGCGCTCGAACACCCGCGCGTAGAGCACGGTATCGATCAGGTAGCCGTCCTTCGTGGCGGCGCTGTGCAGCACCGCCTGGCGCTCGAAGCCGGCCTTCTCCAGCACCCGCATGGAAGGCGGATTCCACTCGAACACCTGCGCCTCCAGGCGGGCGAACAGCTGCTCGCGGCCGATGCGCTGCGCCAGTGCGCGGGCGGCCGCCGTGGCGATGCCGCGGCCCCAGTGGGCTTCGCCGAGCCAGTAGCCGAACTGCGCCGTTCGCGCGAAGATGCCCTCGCCGGCGATGGCGCCGATGCCGCCCACGGCGCGCCCATCGACGTCGATCGCCAGCTGGATGCTGGCACCCGGATCGGCCGCGATGGCCAGCCACAGGTCCGCATCGCGCTCTGTGTAGGGGTGCGGGAAGGTGTGCGTCATGTTGCGCCACACCTTGCGGTTGTTCGCCTCGTGGATCAGGTCGTCCCGGTCGGCGGCGCTCCAGGGGCGCAGCACGCAGGCGGGCAGCTCGGTCGGCAGTTGCGCGCTCATGGCCCCATGCTATTGGAGTTTGCGGTCTTCCTCCTTGGCCTCCTGCATGGCCTCGGGCTCCAGTTCCTCCACCGAGCGGTTCATGCGCAGGAACACGCCCCAGGCCACCAGCAGCAGAGCGATGGCGGCCAGCAGGGCGGCGGGATAGAGCAGCAGGCGGACGTCCTCGTGCAGGGCCTTGAAGGTGCCGACCAGGCTCTCGATGACGAGGGCCACCACCAGCACCACCAGGAAGCGCGAAAGAAAGCGCCGCACCCGCGTCGGCGCGCTCACGTGCACGTCGCGGATCACTTCCTCCTCGGCGATCGTCTGCGCGATCTGCAGCGCCACCACCGCGGCGGCCAGCAGGCCGACGGCCTCGATGATCACCTGCGCCCCATCGACATCCAGGCCGTCGACCACCGCCTCCCAGCCGGTGCGAGCCGCCACGAACGTGAGCAGCACGGAAGCCGCCGCGAACAGCACCGCCATGGCCCCCTGCACGATGCCGAAGCCGGTGAGGACGCGCTTGAGCCGCATGCCTCAGCCTAAGCTACCCGCAGAACGCTTGATGTAGGCCTGCGCCTCGGCCGTGCCCGGCCGTATCATCCGCGCATGCCCGCATATGCATTCGAGGCCCTGGACGCGGAGGGCGCCACCCAGAAGGGCGTGATCGAGGCCGACACGGCCAAGGCCGCGCGCGGGCTGCTGCGCGGCCGTGCCCTGGTGCCGCTGGAGGTTCGCCCGGTCGTGGCGGCCGAAGGCGAAGGCGCCGCGGCGCGCGTGCTGCTGCGCCGGCGGGTGTTCACGGCCACCGGGCTCGCGATCTGGACCCGCCAGCTCGCCGGCCTGGTCGGCTCCGGCCTGACGCTGGAGCGGGCGTTGACGGCGCTGGCCGACGAAGCCGACACGGAACAGCAGCACCACCTGGTCGCCGCCCTGCGCGCCGAGGTCAACGCCGGCTCCTCCTTCGCCAAGGCACTGGCGCGCTTTCCGCGCGAGTTCTCCGAGATCTACATCGCGGTGGTGGGCGCGGGCGAGCAGAGCGGCCATCTCGGCCTGGTGCTGGAACGCCTGGCCGACGACCTGGAGGAGCGGCAGGCGCTCAACGCCAAGCTGCTCGCCGCCACGCTGTACCCGGCCATCGTGACCATTGCCGCGATCGTGATCGTGCTGCTGCTCATGACCTACGTGGTCCCGCAGGTGGCCAACGTGTTCGCGGGCACCAAGCGGGCGTTGCCGCTGCTGACGGTGCTGATGCTGGGGCTGAGCGCCTTCGTGCGCAGCTGGGGCCTGGTGCTGCTGGCCGCGGCGGCCGTGGCCTTCGGGATGCTGCGCCTGTCGCTGCGCAATCCTGCCTTCCGCGAACGCTTCGACGCCGGCTGGCTGAAGCTGCCCCTGGTGGGCCGGCTCTCGCGCGGCTACAACGCGGCCCGCTTCGCCGGCACCCTGGCGATGCTGGCCGGCGCCGGCGTGCCGATCCTCAAGGCGCTGCAGGCCGCCGCCGAGACGCTGGGCAACCGCGCCATGCGGGTCGACGCGCTCGATGCGCTGGTGCTGGTGCGCGAGGGCGCGCCGCTCGCCTCCGCCATCGGGCAGAAGAAGCGCTTCCCCGGGTTGCTGAGCATGTTCGCGCGCCTGGGCGAGCAGACCGGCCAGCTGCCGCAGATGCTGCAGCGCGCGGCCAACCAGCTCAGCGCCGAAGTACAGCGCCGCGCCCTGCAGCTCGCCACCCTGCTGGAGCCGCTGCTGATCATCGGCATGGGCCTGGTGGTGATGCTGATCGTGCTGGCGGTGCTGCTGCCGATCATCCAGCTGAACCAGTGGGTACGCTAAGCACATGCCTGCGCCCTCGCTCGAAAACAAGCTCGTCGTCGCGATCTCCTCGCGCGCGCTGTTCGACTTCGAGGAGGAGAACCGCGTGTTCGAAAGTGGCGACGCGGCCGGCTACATGCGCCTGCAGCTCGAGCGGCTGGAGCAGCCGGCTGCGCCCGGCATCGCCTTCTCGCTGATCCGCAAGCTGCTGGCCTTCAACGACGCGGCGGCGCAGCGGGTGGAGGTGGTCGTGCTCTCGCGCAACGACCCGGTCTCGGGCATGCGGGTGTTCCGCTCGGCCCAGGAGGCCGGCATTCCGCTGCAGCGCGGCGTGTTCACGCAGGGGCGCTCGCCCTTCGGCTACCTGCGGCCGCTCAAGGCCACGCTCTTCCTCTCGGCCAACGCCGACGACGTGCGGGCCGCGCTGGCCGCGGGCTTTCCGGCCGCGCACGTGCTGACCGAATCGGTGCTGGCCAGCGCCAACTACCCCAACGAGGTCCGCATCGCCTTCGACGGCGACGCGGTGCTGTTCTCCGACGAGGCCGAGCGCGTGTTCCAGGCCGAGGGACTGGAGGCCTTCCAGCAGCACGAGCTCGCGCACGCGGGCCAGCCGCTGCCCGGCGGGCCGTTCAAGCCGCTGCTGGCGGCGCTGCACCGGCTGCAGCAGGCCGGCGACGCCCAGATGCGCATCCGCACCGCGCTGGTCACGGCCCGCAGCGCGCCGGCGCACGAGCGCGCCATCCGCACCTTGATGGACTGGAAGATCCAGGTCGACGAGGCCATGTTCCTGGGCGGCCTGGACAAGAGCGAGTTCCTGCGCGAGTTCGAGCCGGACTTCTTCTTCGACGACCAGACGGGCCACGTCAAACGCGCCGCGCTGCACGTTCCGGCGGGGCACGTGGCGGCGGGGATCGCGAACCTGCTGTCCTGATGGGGCGCCGCGCGGGTGCGGGCCGTTCTTAACGCAAAAGCCGCAAAGGTTTCGCAAAAACCGCAAAAAAAGCTTCTGATGTTCTTTTGCGGCTTTGGCTGCTTCTTCTGCGGCTTTTGCGTTGAATCTGCTCGATCAGCCGCAGCGCCCGATCAACGCGGCCCCCGCGCCTCGCGCCGGGCGATCCACAGCGTCGACGCGCTGATCACCACGCCGCCGATCAGGGTGGAGCGGCTCGGCTCGTCGCCGAACCAGATCCAGCCGATCACCGTGGCCCACACCAGCTCGAGGAACTTCACCGACTGGGTGGCCGAGATGTCGGCCGTGGCGTAGGAGCGCGTGAGGCAGTAGTGCGCCGTGCTTCCCAGCAAGCCGCACAGCACGAACATCGCCCATTGCCCCGGCCCCGGCGTCTGCCAGTGCCACAGCGCCAGCGGCAGGCTCAGCAGCGTGACGCTGATGCTTTGCCAGGCCACGATCACCTCCGGCCGTTCGTAGCGGGTGAGCGCCTTCGTGATCAGGAAAGAAGCCGCGAACACCGGCGAGGAGGCCAGCATCACCAGGTTGTAGACCCCGCCGCTGCCCGTGAGCTTGGGCGCCACCACGATCAGCACGCCGGCCAGGCCGATGCCGGCCGCCAGCCAGCGCTCCCAGCGCATCGGCTCCTTGAACAGCAGCACGGCGCCGAGCATGATGAAGATCGGCCCGGTGAAGCCGATCGCCGTGACGTCGGCGATGGTGATGTGCGGCAACGCGATGAACCACAGCACCAGTCCGAAGGTGTGCACGCCGCCACGCGTGAATTGCCCCATCACGTTCTTTGGCCGATAGGCCGCCAGGCCGGCGCGCAGCATCAGCGGCAGCATCACCGCGAACCCCATGAGGTAGCGCAGGAACTGGGTCTGGAAGCCGTCGAGCGCCAGCGACAACGCGCGCATCAGCGAATTCAGCGTCACGAACAGCAGGCCGGCCGTCATGGACCACAGCAGCGCCCGCACGTTGGCGGGCAGGCGCTCCATGCGGCGCTGGGCAACGAGCGCCTGGCGGGCGAATAGGTGGCGCTTGCCGGTGCGGCGGCTGAAGGCGGGCGGGCTGGACTGCATGGAGGCAGCCACTATAGGGGGAAGCCCGAAGAAATGTCCGCCTAGGGACGTTCGGCGTGGACCCGGCACGTCGCGCCCCGGGCATGGTTCACGCCTTCCGGGCCGACGCCCAGCGAGCGGGCCATCACCCGCGCCGTGAGCGCCAGGCTGGGCGCGAATCCATGCCGCACTTCGCAGTGCACGGCGGCCGGCGGCGACTCCGCGTTTTCCGCCGGCGCCACGGCCAGGTCGACACGCAGCGGGCGCAATCCGCGCTGCGCACCGGCGATGCTGAAGCCGACCACCACCGCCAGCAGCACCCAGGGCAGCAGATGGGCCCGGGCCCGCAGCACCTCGAGTGCCTTGGGATGCCCTGCCTGCGCCGCCGGAATGACCATGGCGCACGATAGGGCCGGACGGGGCGCGCTTCGTTGACAGCTGTCAACGGTCGCCGGCCGTGCCGTGCCGCCCCGATGGCCGGTGGCCGATTCAGGTCTTGACGACGATGCGGCCGCGCACCTGGCCGGCCAGCAGGCGCTGCGCGGCCTCGACGGCCTGCGCCAGCGGGATCTCGGTGGTCATGGTTTCCAGCAGCGCCGGGTCGAGGTCGCGCGCCAGGCGCAGCCAGGCCTGCTCGCGCAGGTGCATGGGCGCCATCACGCTGTCCACCCCGAGCAGGGCGACGCCGCGCAGGATGAAGGGCGCCACGGTGGCCGGCAGGTCCATGCCCTGCGCCAGGCCGCAGGCCGCCACCGCGCCGCCGTAGCGCACCTGGGCGCAGGCGTTGGCGAGCGTGTGGCTGCCGACCGCGTCGACCACGCCGACCCAGCGCTCCTTCTGCAGCGGCTTGCCGGGCGCAGCAAGTTCGGCCCGGTCGATCACGGCGGCGGCGCCGAGCTTGCGCAGGTAGTCGCCCTCGCTCGCCTTGCCGGTGGCGGCCACCACCCGATGCCCCATCTGCGCCAGCACGGCGACCGCGACCGAGCCGACGCCGCCTGTGGCGCCGGTGACCAGCACCTCGCCGTCGCCGGGCCGCAGGCCGTGGCGTTCCAGCGCCAGCACGCACAGCATGGCCGTGTAGCCGGCCGTGCCGATCGCCATCGCCTGGCGGGCGCTGAACGCGGCGGGGCGGCGCACCAGCCAGTCGGCCTTCAGCCGCGCCTTGCCGGCGAGGCAGCCCTTGTGCGTCTCGCCGACGCCGAAGCCATTGAGCACGAACGGATCGCCGGCCTTCCAGCGCGGATCGCTGCTCTCCAGCACGCTGCCCGCGCCGTCGATGCCGGCCACCATGGGCCAGCTGCGCACCACCGGCGAGCGGTTGGTGATGGCGAGGGCGTCCTTGTAGTTGATCGTCGAGTATTCGACCGCGACGGTGACCTCCCCTTCGGGCAGGAAGGAGTCGTCGACCTCGCGGACGGTGGCGCTGAATTCGGGGGTTTTCTCAAGAACCAGGGCTTGGAACATGCACTCTCCTCGTGGCGGCCGCTTCTTCCAGCAGGCGGCGCGTGCTGGCACCCAGCGATTCTGCACCGGGACGCGGGCCCGCCGGAACGGGGTCGCCCGGGCGAAAACCCAGTCCGGCCGTGCGCACCGTCCGCTCGCCCTGCGCGAACTCCATCGCGGGCAACGGCAACTTCGCACCGTCCTGCACCTCGCGCAGGAACTCGCCGAGCTTGCGCACCCGCGCCGCCGGCACGCCCACCGCATTCAGACGCTCCTCCATCTCGGCGGCGCTGCGCTGCGCGAAGGCGTCCGCGAACTGCGCGCGCAGATAGGGAATGTCGCGCGCCACCACGAAGCCGCCATCGGAATTGAAGGCATCGAGGTCGAGCGCGCGCCCGTCCTGGCACAGCGCCTCGAGCCCCAGCACGTTCGCGAGCTTGCGGAATTGCGCCGGCGTGTTCGCGGCGGTCGACAACCAGCCGTCTCGGCAACGATAGGTGTCGGCGGTGGGGCTGCCGCTGTAGCCGCGGTTGCCGATGCGCTGCGGCTCCACGCCGCTGCTGAGGAAGGCACTGACGTTCGGGTACATCAGCATCAGCGCCGCCTGCACCATCGACGCATCGATGGTCTGGCCCTTGCCGTCGCGGGCCCGCTGGTGCAGCGCCGCGGAGATCGCCATGGCGGCCAGGAGGCCCACGGCGACGTCCAC
>NZ_DASSVG010000047.1:0-4544 GCF_035706265.1 Ramlibacter sp.
GCAGGCGGCGCGCGCCGGCGGCTGGCTGCCCTTCGACCGCTACATGGCGCTGGCGCTCTATGCGCCGGGCCTGGGCTACTACGCCAATGCCTCGCGCAAGTTCGGCCACCTGCCGTCCTCGGGCAGCGATTTCGTCACCGCGCCGGAGATGAGCCCGCTGTTCGGCCGCACGCTGGCCGCGCAGCTGGGCGAGGCGCTGGAGCGCACCGGCACGCGGGAAGTCTGGGAGTTCGGCGCCGGCTCGGGCGCGCTCGCGCGCGAGCTGATGCAGTCGCTGGGCGAGCGCATCACCCGCTACACCATCGTGGAGCTCTCGGCCAGCCTGCGCGAGCGCCAGCAGCAGGCGCTGGCGCCGTGGGGCGCTCGCGTGCAGTGGGCGAGCGAACTGCCCGCGGCGCTGCACGGTGTGGTGGTGGGCAACGAGGTGCTCGATGCCATGCCGGTCAAGCTGCTGGCCCGCAAGGGCGGTGTGTGGCATGAGCGCGGCGTGCGCGTCGAGGGCGACGCACTGGCCTGGGACGACCGCCCGACCGACCTGCGGCCGCCGCTGGAGCCCGCCGGTCCGCAGGACTACCTGACCGAGATCCATCCGCAGGCCGAAGCCTTCATCCGCACGCTGGCCGAGCGGCTGCAGGCCGGCGCCGCCTTCTTCATCGACTACGGCTTTCCGGAAGCCGAGTACTACCACCCGCAGCGCCACATGGGCACGCTGATGTGCCACCGCGGCCACCTGGCCGACCCCGACCCGTTGGATGCGCCGGGCGAGAAGGACATCACCGCGCATGTCGATTTCACCGGCATCGCCGTGGCGGCGCAGGAGGCGGGGCTGCTCACGCTGGGCTACACCACGCAGGGCCGCTTCCTGCTGAATGCCGGCATCACGACCCACCTGGAACAGGCTTCGCAGCAGGAACGCATCGCCGCGCAGCGCCTGGTGGCGGAGCACGAGATGGGCGAGCTGTTCAAGGTGATCGCCTTCCACCGCGGCCCGTTCTGGGATGCGCTCGGCTTCCGCCAGGGCGACCGCACCCACACGCTGTGAGCGATTGCGGGCACACTAGGACAAAGCAATGATTCGCTGGGTCATCGTCGTCTTCCTCGCGCTGATGCTGATCAGCTGGTTCTCGCCCATCCTGCAGAAGCTCGGCTTCGGCAAGCTGCCGGGGGACCTGCGCTTCAAGCTGTTCGGGCGCGAGTTCTTCGTCCCGCTCACGTCCACCATCCTCCTGAGCATGGTGGCCGCGGCCATCGCCCGCTATCTCTGAAGCCATGAAAGCCTGCGTCGACATCGGCGGCACCAAGATCGCCGTGAGCCTCAACAGCGGAGCCGGGCTGGACCTGCTCGGCAAGCGCGCCGAGCCGACCGCCAAGACCGGCAGCAACGACGCGGTGGCGCAGCAGGTGATCCGCATGATCGACGAGGCGGCGCGCGAGGTCGGCCTCGATCCGGCGGTAGTGCAGCGGGTGGGCGTGTCCTCCGCCGGCCCCTTCGTGCTGAACGCGGGCCTGGTGGAACTGGCCAGCCCCAACATCTGCGGCGGCATCGCCGGACCGGCGCGCGGGTTGCCGAACAACTGGATGACGGCCACGCTGGAAGGGCCGCTGCGGCGCCGCTTCAGCGCCGGCGTGCGGGTCGAGAACGACGCCGTCTCGGCGCTGGAAGCCGAGCGGCGCTGGGGCGCGCTGCAAGGCTACGAACACTGCGCCTACGTCACCTGGAGCACCGGCGTCGGCATGGGCCTGTGCGTGGACGGCCGCGTGCTGCGCGGCAAGAACGGCAACGCCGGCCACGGCGGCCACATGTTCGTGATCGACAACGACGACGCCCTGTGCGGTTGCGGCAACGTGGGCGACCTCGAAGCGCTGGTGGCGGGCAACGCGGTGGCGCGCCGCTTCGGCGCCGATGCGGCCACGCTGATGCAGCGCGCCCGCGGCGGCGATCCCGCGGCGGCCGGCATCGTGCAGGAGCTGTGCCGCATCATGGGCCGCGCCCTCTACAACATCACGGCCACGCTCGACCTGCAGCGCATCTCGCTGGGCGGCAGCGTCTTCCTGCACAACCAGGAATACCTCTTGCCGCGATTGCAGGCGGAAGTGGCGGGCAAGTTGCCGGCACTCACCAACGGCTGCGAGCTGGTGCCGGCGGGCCTGGCGGAGCGCGTGGGCGACTACGCGGCGCTGGCGCTGCTGGTCTGAAGAGCCGCGGCCACGGTCTGCGCGCGGGCCTGCTGGATCTGCTCGCCGATGCGCTCGCCGCCCAGGCCCTGCTCGCGCGCGCGCGCCGCGATGGCCGCGGTGTCCACCGCCCGCGCCGCCTGCAGTGCGGCCAGCAGCCGATCGCGCTGCGGATAGGGCTGCTCCTGCATGCCGAGCCGGCCGCGCGCGTCGCACTCGCAGGCCTGCAGCACCTGCTCGAAGCGCTGCGGCTTGCGGAAGGCATCGCAGCGTTCCAGCAGCCGCACCACGGCGGCGGCGCCGTATTCGCCGCTGCGGTGGATGTTGCCGTGCTCGCGCGCGACCACGTCGGCCAGCTCGCGGCATTCGTTGGGAACGCGCAGGCGGTTGCACACCGTCTTGAGCAGGTCGGCGCTGCGCTGCTCGTGGCCGATGTGCCGGGGCAGTACTTCGGGTGGGGTCGTGCCCTTGCCCAGGTCGTGCGTGAGGCAGGCGAAGCGCACGGGGAGCGGCGCGCGCAGGCGCGCCGCCATGTCCAGCACCATCATGTTGTGCACGCCGGTGTCCACCTCGGGGTGGTAGTCGGCGCGCTGCGGCACGCCCCACAGGCGGTCCACCTCCGGCAGCACGCGCTCCAGCGCACCGCAGCCGCGCAGCACGTCGAACATGCGCGAGGGATGGTCCTCCATCAGGCCGCGCGCGAGCTCCTGCCAGACGCGCTCGGGCACCAGGTGGTCCGCCTCGCCCTCGGCCACCATCTCGCGCATCAACCGCATGGTCTCGGGGGCGAGCGTGAAGTCGTGGAAGCGGGCGGCGAAGCGGGCCACGCGCAGGATACGCACCGGGTCTTCGCGGAAGGCAGTGGTCACGTGGCGCAGCACGCGCGCCTTCAGGTCGCGCTGGCCGCCGAAGGGATCGATCAGCGTGCCGTCGGGGGCCTGGGCGATGGCGTTGATGGTGAGGTCGCGCCGGGCCAGGTCCTGCTCCAGCGTGACGTCAGGCGACGCGTGGAAGGCGAAGCCGCGGTAGCCCCGGCCGGTCTTGCGCTCGGTGCGCGCGAGCGCGTGCTCCTCGCGCGTGCGCGGGTGCAGGAAGACGGGGAAGTCCTTGCCCACCGGCAGGTAGCCGGCGGCGATCATCTCCTCGGGCGTGGCGCCGACCACCACCCAGTCGGTGTCGTTCACCGGCAGGCCGAGCAGGGCATCGCGCACCGCGCCCCCGACGCGGAAGCTTCGCATGGGGGCAGTTTAGCGGCGCTGCGCGCCGTAGGGGCTAGCCCCTGGACTTCCGGTACGGCTCGTCGAAAGGCACGAAGTCGTGTTCGGCCAGCGCGTCCGCAACCCAGGACTTCACCGCGCTCAGGGCGCAGACGCGTTCGATGTAGGCAGCGGCCTCCGCCGACACGGGCAACCCGTACGTGCGGATGCGCATGCACACCGGCGCATAGAAGGCATCGGCGATGCCGAACTCGCCGAACAGCATCGGCCCCTCGTGCTCGGCGAGCAGGTCGGACCACATCTGCGTGATGCGTTCGACGTCCGCGCGCACGTCGGCCTGCTCGGTCCACACCTTTTTGCCCACCTGCGGCAGCGAGGCCTCGATGTTCATCCCGCAGTGGCTGCGCAGGGCCGTGAAGCCGGAGTGCATCTCCGCGCAGACGCTGCGGGCCCGCGCGCGGGCGCGCGCGTCGCGCGGCCACAGGGCCCGCTCGGGGAACTTCTCCGCCAGGTACTCCGCGATGGCGAGCGAATCCCACACCGCGAAGCCTTCGTCCACCAGCACCGGCACCCGGCCGGCGGGGTTGACCTTCAGCATCGTTTCCTTGAACTTCGAGCCGGCGTCGAAGGCGTCGAAGCGCACCTTGCGCTCCTCGAAGGGCAGCTGCGCCTGCTTCATCAGCACCCAGGGGCGCATCGACCAGGACGAATAATTCTTGTTGCCGATGTAGAGGGTCAGCATCGCGGCTCCTTTGCGGTTCTGGCCGCGATCCTAGCCCGAGAGCGGCCGCCATTGATGCAAAACCTCATGGCGATTGATGCGGTGCGGGTTAGCATGGGCCATGACGCTCCAGGACCTGACCTTCGCGCCCGTGCACCAGCTGGTGCGCGGCCTGCAGCAGCGGCGTGTCTCGCCGGTGGACCTCGTCGAAGCCTGCCTCGAACGCATCGAGGCGCTCGAGCCCCGGCTGCACGCGTACACGGAAGTCTTCGCGCAGGAGGCGCGGCTCGCCGCGGAGGCAGCCGATACGGCGATCCGCGCCGGCCACGCCGTCGGGCCGCTGCACGGCATCCCGATCGCGCTGAAGGACCTGGTGGAGATCGAGGGCAAGGTCGCGACCGGCGGCAGCGCGGTCTGGCGCGACCGCGTGG
>NZ_DASSVG010000048.1:0-2500 GCF_035706265.1 Ramlibacter sp.
TCGGTCAGCGACAGCAGGAAACTCACGAGGTCGATCTTCTCCTGCTCGGTGAGACCCAGCGGGACGATCCCCGGCGAGAGGTTCGCCGCGTTGTCCACCCCGAAGTCGCCGCCGCGGCTGTAGTGGTCGATCACCTGCATCAGCGTGGCCTTGCCGCCGTTGTGGAAGTAGGGCCCCGTGAGTTCCACGTTGCGCAGGCCCGGTGCCTTGAAGGCGCCCGCCACGTTGACCTTGCTGGTGAGCTCCGGGATCAGGTACTGCCACGCGCGGAAGCTGTCGCCGAGACGCGCCGCCGCGGCTTCCTTGTCGATCGCCTCGGTCATGAAGAGGGTCTCGGACAGCGGGTTGCCCCAGGGGCCGCGGGCACCGATGCCCAGGTCCTCGTGCGTGGGCCGCACGCCGATGTTGTAGAAGCCGCTGTCATAGGTGAGCTGGCGGCCGTCGCGCATGTCCATCTGCTCCAGCCGCACCTCGGTCACGTTGCGGAAGGATGCGGCGGTGAACTCCGCGCCGATGTGGCAGAACTGGCACAGGCCCTTGTTGTTGAAGATGTCGAAGCCGCGTTTCTCGCTGGCCGTCATCACCGACTCGTTGCCGTCCGCCCACTGGTCGAAGCGCGAGTCGTCGGAGATCAGCGTCTGCTCGTACATCTGGATCGCCAGGGCGAAGAACAGCGAGAAGTTGGCTTCCATCTGGCCGGTGGTGAACTTCAGCTTCTTCTTCTGGGCCTTCTTCGCCTTCTTCGCCAGCTTGCCGCGCACGTCCATGGAAGCCAGCTTGGCGGCCTGCTTCTCGGTGAACTCCACGGTCGGCCACATCCAGTAGGTCGGGTGGAAGGCCTTCTGCACCAGGTCGCGGTACTTCGGACGGCTGGCCGCGTAGGCACCCAGCACGCTGTCGCTGGCCGCGATCTGCTGGTCGGCCAGGATGGGCTGGCCCAGGATCTTCTCGCCCAGCTCCGCGAAAGTGCGGTTGGCGCAGCTCATCTCCATCTCCGACAGTCCCGGGCCCGACGCCTGCGAGGCCAGCGCGGAGGAGGGCAGCGCCACCTTCACCTGCTGCATCACGCCGTCGACCACCTTCCACACCAGCGCGTTCGGGTTGTGGGCGCCGAACGGATCGCCGCCGTTGAACGTGTTGGTGGCGCGGCCGTCCCAGAAGTTGCGGAAGTTGAACGCCGCGTTGATCACGGAAAGCGCGTTGCGCGGCTGCACCTGGCGGGTGTTCACCGGCCCGTAGTGGAAGGCATCGCCCTCGAGCGTGTAGGCACAGGTTTCCGAAGTCACGCCCTTCTTGTCGGTCGTCACCTCGATGAACTCCCCGTTGAACGCGCCCTGCGAGCTCTCGATGTCGTTGATGTCGATGCGATCGGCCGGGTGGTTGCCGGTGCTGCCGGTGCGGAACTTCGTCAGCGGGAAGTCGCTGGCCTTCACCTCGTAGTTCGGTCCGGGCATCAGCTGGAACGTGAAGTCCGGATCCGGCGACACCAGGTTCTTCGACATGCGCAGCGTGCCGGGGTTGACCTGGTTCTTCACCCGTCCGTCCGCGCCGGCGTGGAAGTGGCAGCTGGCGCAGGCGGTCTTGTTGTCGCTGCCGACGCGGGTGTCCCAGAACAGCGCCTTGCCCAGCGCGATGGCGGCCTGCCTGTCGACGATGAACTCGGCGAGCTCTTCGTCCGTCGGCCCGGGGACCGGCACGGTCTTGAGCGACATCAGGGGCAGCGGAATCATCGGTTCGCGCACCTCGGGCCGGATGATGGCGCCGTAGGTCTCGTTGTTCGCCGGCGGCAGGCTCGGCTGCAGCATGGTTCCCAGGCCGGTGCGCGCCAGGGGCAGCGCCGCGGAGGCGGCGTAGGTCACGCCGTCCCAGGTGGGCAGCGGCGTGGGCATCAGCTGGTGCTGGCCCGGGTGCTCCACGTCCCAGCGCAGGAGCATGGACGTGTCCTCGTGCTGCGTGTTGTGGCAGTGCTCCACGTAGGTGCCGGCGAATTCGCGGAACTGGATCGCGATTTCGACGCTGGCGGTGCTGTCGTCCTCGGCGCCGATGCGGTAGACGTCCTTGCGCGCCCACTTCTCCCACTCGGGCGGCGCCTTGCCGCCGCGCTTGAGGACGAGGCCCTCCTCGAAGTGCACGTGGATGGGGTGGCCCCAGCCGCCGCCGGTGGTCATGGTCCAGATCTCCAGCGTGCCATTGCCGCTGTAGCCGGCGTCGGTCGGGCCGGTGGCCAGTTGCGGCGCGGCGGAGATGCGGCGCGGATCGGCGCCGAAGCCGGCACCGCCGTCGGTCTTGATCGTCCAGGGCGCCAGGTCGGTGCCGTTGGAGCGGCCGAAGTGGAAGGCGCGGCGGCGCGCGGTCATCAGCCGCTGCTGGTCGGCCGGGTTGCTGCGATCCAGCCAGAGCGGGATCATCTTCTTGCCCGCGGCCTGGCCCGGCTTGGCCGGCTCGTACTCGTGCGGGTCCATGCTCAGGTCGGTGCCCGCATAGGTCTGCACGCGCAGCT
>NZ_DASSVG010000049.1:0-4705 GCF_035706265.1 Ramlibacter sp.
GGTGCGGCGGCAGCGGACGCGGCCGGCGCTGCACGGGGCGCGCTGCCGGCGTTCAGGGGCGGCAGCACGGACGAAGAAGCGACGGCGGGCGGGGTGGCACGCGGCGGCTCGGCCTGGGCCACGGTCGGCGGGCCCGGCGGCACCACGCGCAGCACCTGGCCCACTTCGATCACGTTGGGGTTCTCGATGTTGTTCCAGCGCGCGATGTCGCGCCAGTTCTGGCCGGTCTCCAGCGCGATGCGGATCAGCGTCTCGCCGGGGCGCACCGTGTGGTAGCCCGGCTTGCCCTCGTTCTCCGCGCCGGGCAGCGGCGTCGTGCGCGGCGCCGGCAGCGTCGCCACCCCGGACCGCGCGAGGCCACGGTCTTCCACCGGCGCGGGGGCGCGCCGCGGCGCCGTGCACGCCGTCAACGCGGCGCACAGCAGCACCAGGCCCACACCACCGAACGCGCGCTCGCGCAACACCATCGATCTCTTCCTCATGCGACGCCCGATTTTAGGGGTACAAAATGAACGCCCTCAAGGACGCTCTGCTTCAGCCGACCCGCGGTTTTCTCGACGATCACGAGCGCCTGCGCGCCGTGCGGCATCACCATCGGGGCGACGATGCGCCCGCCCTCGGCGAGCTGATCGGTCCATTGCGACGGCACGGCCTCGCCGCCCGCCGCAGCGATGATGCCTGCATACGGCGCGCCCTTGGGGTAGCCCTGCATGCCGTCGCCGAACAGCAGGTGCACGTTGGGCAGGCGGAAGGCGCGCAGGTTCTCGCGCGCGCGTTCGTGCAGCCCCCGCAGCCGCTCGATGCTGTACACCTCGCTGGCCACCTGGCTCAGCACCGCGGCCTGGTAGCCGCAACCGGTGCCCACTTCCAGCACGCGGCCGAGGCGCCCCTTGGCATCGGTGCGCCCCGCCAGCAGCAGCTCGATCATGCGTGCGACCACGCTGGGCTTGGAGATGGTCTGGCCCAGGCCGATCGGCAGGCTGGTGTCCTCGTAGGCCTGGTTGACGAGCGCGCTGTCCACGAAGCGGTGCCGCTCCACCGCGTTCATCGCGGCGAGCACCCGCGGGTCCGCAATGCCTTGCGTCGCGAGCTTCTGCACCATGCGCGCCCGCACGGCCTGCGAATCGAGTCCGAGGCCGGCCGGCGCGCTGCGCGCAGGAGGGCTTGCCACGGGCGCGCGCCGCACGGCAGCGGCGGGCGCTGCGGGGCCCAGACGCGCCGGGAATCCCGGCCGGCGCGTCATGGGCTGCCCTCGCCCTGCGGAATCTGCGTCGCCGCCTGCGCCCAGTAGCGCAGCGCCTCGTGGTCGGTGAGGTCCACCTTCAGCGGCGTGATCGTGGGGTGGCCCTGCAGGTTGGCGTGGAAGTCGGTGCCTTCGGCGTCGTCCTTCGCCGGGCCCGCCGCGCCGATCCAGTACATCATCTGGCCGTGCGGGCTGGTCTGCGCGATCACCTTCTCCGCCGCATGGCGGCGCCCGAGCCGGCAGACCTTGAAGGGCTTGAGCTCCGGGTAGGCGCGGTTGGGGATGTTGACATTGAGCAGCCAGTGCGCGTCCTCGGCGCGATGGTGCGCCACGAGGAACTGCACCAGCTCGCGCGCCTTGCGGGCGGCGGCATCCAGGTGGGCCCAGCCCTTCTCCGTCTGCGAGAAGGCGATGGCGGGAATGCCGAACAGGTAGCCTTCCATCGCAGCGCCGACGGTGCCGGAGTAGATCGTGTCGTCACCCATGTTGGCGCCGTTGTTGATGCCGCTCACCACCAGGTCGGGCTTGTAGCCAAGCAGGCCCGTGAGCGCGATGTGCACGCAGTCGGCCGGGGTGCCGTTGACGTAGCGGAAGCCGTTGCCCGCCTCGTTGACGTACAGCGGCTGGTGCAGGGTGAGCGCGTTCGACTTGGCGCTGTTGTTGTGCTCCGGCGCCACGACTTCGACGTCGCCGAGGTCCCGGATCGCCTCGTAGAGCGCCACGATGCCCGGCGCCTGGTAGCCGTCGTCGTTCGAGAGCAGGATCTTCATCTTGTGGCGATTGTAGGGTCGCGGTCCCCCTGGCACCGGTCGCGCACCCGGCGCCTCTATGATCGCGCCCAACAAGGAGACCGCTGCATGCAAGCCTGGCTTTGCGAAAACCCCGTCGGCGTGGAAGCGCTGCAATGGAAGGACCTGCCCACGCCCCAGCCGGGGGCGGGCGAGGTGCTCGTCGAGGTGAAGGCCGCGAGCCTCAACTTCCCCGACCTGCTGATCGTGCAGAACAAGTACCAGCACAAGCCGGCCCTGCCCTTCGTGCCGGGTTCGGAGTTCGCCGGCACCGTGGCCGCCGTGGGCGCCGGCGTCGCGCACCTGCAGGTGGGCCAGCGCGTGGCCTGCCTGGCGGGCACGGGCGGCTTCGGCACCCACACGCTCGCGCCGGCCGAGCGTTGCGTGCCGCTGCCCGCCGGCTTCCCCTTCGTGGACGCGGCGGCCTTCATCATGACCTACGCGACCTCCTACCATGCGCTGGTGGACCGCGCCCAGTTGCAGGCCGGCGAGACGGTGCTGGTGCTGGGCGCCGCGGGCGGCGTGGGCACGGCGGCGATCCAGATCGCCAAGGCGATGGGCGCACGCGTGATCGCCGCGGCCTCCTCCGACGCCAAATGCGAGCTGTGCCGCTCGATCGGCGCCGATGCCACCATCAACTACACGCAGCATGCGGCGCCGAACGCCTTTCGCGAGCAGATCAAGGTGCTCACGGACGGCAAGGGCCCGGAGGTGGTCTACGACCCGGTGGGCGGCGAGCTGGCCGAGCCCGCCTTCCGCTCGATCGCCTGGCGCGGCCGCTACTGCGTGATCGGCTTCGCCGCCGGCCCGATTCCCGCCCTGCCCTTGAACCTGCCGCTGCTGAAGGGCGCTTCGCTGGTCGGCGTGTTCTGGGGCGAGCTCGCGCGGCGCGAGCCCAGGACCGCCGCGGCCACGCTGCAGGCGCTGGCGCAGTGGTACGCCGAGGGCCGCATCAAGCCCGTGATCGACCGCACCATGCCGATGGCCGAGCTCCAGGCGGCCTACTCCCGCATGGGCTCGCGCGAGGTGAAAGGCAAACTCGTGCTGGTCAACGCGTAAAGTGGCCGCGGCCCGGCTATAATGGCGGGCTCACGGTGGCTGTAGCTCAGTTGGTAGAGTCCAGGATTGTGATTCCTGTTGTCGTGGGTTCGAGTCCCATCAGCCACCCCAGAACCGAAAAGCCCTGAAGGCGCGAGCCTTCAGGGCTTTTTCCTTTCCGGGCCTCCCGCCTGCGCGGGGACGACCGGTGGCTTACTGGTTCGGCAATTCGCCCTTCGGCTGCGGCACCAGGATCTCCGCCTTGTAGCGGTCCTTGAGCACGTTGTAGTACGCCAGCGCCTCGTCGCGCGTCCAGGCCTGCGAGTACTGCTGCAGTTCCTGCTGGGCCTGCTGCGGCTGCGGGGTTTCGCGCGGCAGCACCTTGTTCACCTTGACGATCGCGTAACCCTCGGGCCCGAGGTCCACGCCCACCAGGGCCGGCAGCTTGGAGGCGTCGGCGCGCAGCGCGGCCTCGACCACCTTGGGCGGCTGCTTGGCGTCCACGCGCGAGAGCGTGACGGCCTCGCCCACCTGCGCGGCGGCCGGATTGGCCTTCCACTCGGCCAGCTTGGCCTCGCCGTCCTTGCGCGCCAGTTCGGCCGCCTTGGCGGCGACCACGCGCTCGCGCACCTGCTCCTTCACCTCCTCGAACGGACGCGTGCGGGCCGGCGCGTACTGCGTCACGCGGCCGGAGACGAGCTGGTTGGGCCCGAATTCCACCGCCTCGGTGTTGCGCTTGCGCTCGGTGGCCTCGGGCGCGAACAGCGCCTGCAGGAACTTGGGATTGGCCAGCGCGCCGGTGGCGCCCGGCTGCGGGTTGCGCGTCACGCCCTGGCCCGTGCGGATCTCCAGCTTCAGCTTGTCGGCCACCGGCTTGAGCGAATCGGACTGCTCGTAGACCGTGTTGCTGAAGGTCTCGGCGGCCTCGGCGTACTTCTTCTGCGCCTGCTCGCGCTTCAACTGCGCCTCCAGTTCCGGCTTCGCTTCCTCGAAGGTGCGCTGCTTGGGCACCTTGAGGTCGGTCAGCTTGACGATGTGGTAGCCGAACTCGGTTTCCACCGGGCCCGCGATGTCGCCCTTGTTCTTCAGCGCGAAGACGGCGTCCTCGAAAGGCTTGGTCATCGCGCCGCGGGCGAAGAAGTCGAGGTCGCCGCCCTGCGGGGCCGAGCCCGGGTCCTGCGAGTTCTTCTTCGCCACCTCGGCGAAGCTGTCCGGGTTCTTGCGCACCTGCGCCAGCAGTTCCTCGGCCTTCGCCTTCGCCTTGGCCTTGTCCTCCGGCGACGCATTCCTGTTCACCGCGATCAGGATGTGGCTCGCGCGGCGCTCCTCGGGCTTCGCCGCCAGGCGCGCGGCGTTCTGCTCGTAGTAGGTCTTGAGGTCCGCCTCGTTCACCGTCACGGTCTTCTCGATGGTGGCCAGGTCCAGCACGACGTATTCGATGTTCGCCTGCTCGGGGGCCTGGAACAGCTGCGCGTTGTCCTTGTAGAAGGCCTGCAGCTCCGCCTCGGTGGGCTGCACCTTCGCCTTGTAGTCGGCCGGGTCGAAGCGGGCCACCTGCGCCTCGCGGCGCTCGAAGTAGCTGCCCAGCGCGACGTTCGCCACGCCGGCCGGCGCGAAGGCGGATTGCGTGACGCCG
>NZ_DASSVG010000050.1:0-2903 GCF_035706265.1 Ramlibacter sp.
GGTGGCCATGATCCTCACCGGCCCCTACCGCATCGCCAACTACCGCTACGACGTGAAGGTGGTGCTGTCCAACAAGGTGGGCAACGGGCCGATGCGCGCGCCGATGGCGATCACCAGCTGGCTCATGGACGGCACGCTCGATAGCGTGGCGCGCGCGCTGGCGCTGGACCCGGTGGCGGTGCGCCGGCTCAACATGCTGCAGCCGCGCGACTATCCGTACACGATGGCCACCGGCGAGGTGCTGGCCGACATCACGCCGCGCGAGACCTTCGAAGGCGTGCTGGCTGCGATCGGCTACGACGCCTTCCGCGAACGCCAGGCCCTGGCGCGCCGGCGTGGCGAGATCCTGGGCCTGGGGCTGTGCACGGTGGTGGAGTCCACCACGTACGGCTCGAAGTTCTACAAGGCGGCCGGCATCCCGGGCTCCGGCCACGAGGCCGCCTGGGTGCGCATCGAGCCCTCGGGCGTCGTCAACGCCTCGGTGGGGCTCGGCGCCACCGGGCAGGGCTACGAGACGGCGCTGGCGCAGGCGGTGGCCGAAGGCCTCGGCGTGACTTCCTCGTGCGTGAAGATCCACCTGGGCCACACCGACGTCGCGCCCTACGGAATGGGCAGCCGCGGCGCGCGCGGCGGCACGGCCGGCGGCGGCACGCTGTACCTGTGCGCGCAGGAGGCGCGACGGGCCGTGTTGGCCATCGCGGCGCATCGGCTGCAGTTGCCGCGCGACGCGGTGCGCATGCAGGACGGCCGGGTGCAGCGGCACGTGGACGGCGCCTGGGAGGACGCGGGCCTGGCGCTCGCCGACATCGCGCGGCTCGCCTACCTGGACCCGCTGGCCCTGCCGCCGGGCCGCAGCCCCGGCCTCGAATTCCACCAGACCTACGAGCCGCCGCCGATGACGTATTCCAACTCGAGCCACGCCTGCATCGTGCGGCTGGACGCGGCCACCGGCGCCGTGCACATCGAGCGCTACGTGGCGGCGGAGGACTGCGGCACGGTGCTCAGCCCGGTGGTGGTGGAGGGTCAGCAGCATGGCGCGATCGCGATGGGTTTGTCGGGATCGCTGATGGAGCATGTGGCGTACGACCCGGAGACGGGGCAGAACCTGTCGGGGTCGCTGGCGGACTACCGGGTGGCCACGGCACACGAGATCCCGCGCCTGGAGCTGATCCCCATGCACACGCCCAGCCGCGCCACGCCGGCGGGCATCAAGGGCATGGCCGAAGGCGGCGTGATGGGGGCGATCGGCGCCCTCATGAACGCGGTGAACGACGCGCTCGCACCCTTCGGCGTGCAAGCCGAGCGCCAGCCGCTGGCCTCCGCCTACCTGCGCAGCCTGCTGCGCGACAAGCAAGCGACGGAGAACAAGCAATGAGTGAAGCGACAGGGCTGGCGCGCATCGGGTTCGTCGGCCTCGGCATCATGGGCGCGCACATGGCCGGCCACCTGCTGGCCGCCGGCCACCCGCTGCGCGTGACCAACCGCTCCCCGGACAAGGCGCGCCCGTTGATCGAGCGCGGTGCAGTGTGGTGCGACACCCCCGCGGCCGTGGCCGCCGGCGCCGACGTGGTGATCACCATGGTCGGCCATCCGCACGACGTGGAGGAAGTCTGGCTCGGCGCCGACGGCGTGCTGGCGCAGGCGCGCGACGCGCTGCTGATCGACATGAGCACCTCCAGCCCCGAGCTGGCGCAGCGGCTGGCCCGCGCAGCCGCCGCGCGCGGCTGCCGCGCGCTGGATGCGCCGGTCTCCGGCGGCGAACTGGGTGCGCGGGAGGCGCGGCTCTCGATCATGGCTGGCGGCGCCCCCGAGGCCTTCGGCCAGGCGCTGCCGGTGCTGCAGCGCCTGGGCGAGACCATCGTGCACACCGGCGGGCCGGGCAACGGGCAGCACACCAAGATGTGCAACCAGCTCCTGATCGCCTCCACCATCATGGGCGTGTGCGAAGGGCTCGCCTACGCACGTTCGGCGGGGCTCGATCCGGAGCTGGTGCTGCATTGCATCGGCGGCGGCGCGGCGGCCAGCTTCCAGCTCAAGGTGATGGGGCCGAAGATCGTGCAGGGCGACTTCGCCCCGGGCTTCATGATCGAGCACTTCGTCAAGGACCTCTCGATCGCGCTGGCCGAGGCCGACCGCATGCGGCTGCAGCTGCCCGGCGCCGCGCAGGCGCGCAAGCTCTATGCGCAGCTGGCCGAACAAGGCCATGCCCGCGAAGGCACGCAAGCCTTGGCGCGCCTCTACGGAGCTGCCGCATGAGCATGGAAATCACCGGCGAAGTGCTCGTGCCGGCGCCCCAGCTGCGCGTCTGGGCTGCGCTCAACGACGCCGAAGTGCTCAAGGCCAGCATCGCGGGCTGCCAGGCGCTGGAGAAGGTCTCGGACACCGAGTTCAATGCCATCGTGACCACGCGGGTCGGCCCGGTGGCGGCCACCTTCCGTGGCAACGTGCAGCTGTCGGAGCTGGACGCGCCCCACGGCTACACGCTCACGGGCCGCGGCCAGGGCGGCGCCGCCGGTTTCGCGAAGATGAGTTCGCGGGTCCTGCTGCAGCCCCAGGGCGAGCAGACCGTGCTGCGCTACACGGCGCAGGCCGAGATCGGGGGCAAGCTGGCCAGCGTCGGCAGCCGCCTGGTGCAGGCAGTGGCGAAGAAGAATGCGGACGATTTCTTCGCCGCGTTCACGCGCCAGCTGGGCGGCGCGCCTGCAGCCGCGCCCGAGCCGGTGCTGCAACCGGCGGGCGTCGGCGGCGCCGCGCAGGATCGGCCGCTTGCGGCATCACCGACCGCGGGCGGCGGTCTGGGTGCTCCCGTGCCGGCCTGGCTGGTGGTATTCGCCAGCGGGCTGGGGCTGGCGCTGGGCTACTGCCTGGCCCTGCTCGCCCGCTGAGATCCCGCCTGCCGCTCG
>NZ_DASSVG010000051.1:0-22648 GCF_035706265.1 Ramlibacter sp.
GGATGCGACCGAGGCGGCGAACACGCTCAAGGGCATGGCCGAATGGGGCTCGGTGCGCAAGTGGCCGAGGTCCGAGACGAACGACCGCGTGCGCTTCAGCGTGACGCGCGAATGCACGGTGCCGCGCGGGGTGAAGGTGGCGGACCTGGCGGGGGTGATGGCGTGATCCTGCAATTCATCGTCCCCGGCCAGCCCGTGGGCAAGGGCCGTCCCCGCGTCGGCAAGGTGGGCGGCTTCTCGCGGCTTTACACCCCGGAGAAGACCGTCAGCTACGAAAGCCTCGTGGGCTACAGCGCCGCGCAAGCGATGGCGGGGCGCCCGCTCCTGCTGGAGGCCGTCACGGTGGGCATGGAAATTCGCCTTGCCGTGCCGGCGAGCTGGTCGAAGAAGAAGCAGGCCGCAGCGCTGGCCGGCGCGATCCACCCCACCACGAAGCCGGACATCGACAACGTGGAGAAGGCGATTTTCGACGGTATGAACGGGGTGGTCTGGAAGGACGACGTGCAAGTCGTGAGCGTGGTCAAGGCCAAGCGGTACAGCGACACGCCCGGGGTCGAAGTGACCGTGGCACCGGCAGCACCGGAGGCTGCGTACTCATGATCCTCAAGCCGAAGGGTCGCGGGAATTGGCGCAGCCTGCGCATGGAGGTAACCGGCGCCCACCTCCCGTTCCTGACCGTGAAGGCCGGCGATCTGGTGCCGCTCGGCGGCGTGGTCTTCCGAATCGTGAAGGTGCTCCCATGACCGAGCCGCCCCGCTACCGCGCCGCGCCCATCCCGCACCTGATGACGCGAGCCGAGGCCATCGCCATCCGCAGCGCGCACGTGCAGGGCAAGCCGGTTCTCGCGCTGGAGCTGCGCGAGGCCGTGCGCGTGCTGTCAAAGCACCGCGAGGAACGCAAGCTGCGGCTGCCCGATCTGTCGCGCCCAGACCGCGAGCGGATGAACGCGGTGCTGCTATACAACCTCGGCCGCGCGCTCGGCCGCATCGAAGAGAGGAAGGCCGCATGAAAACCATCTGGCAACCCAGCGCGAGCAACGCCAAGCGCGCCATCGTCTGGCAGCTCGCCCTCGACCTCGCGCGCAACGACCCCGACCGCGCCCTCGTGCTGATGAAACTGCCCCTCTTCAGCGTCGCCCTCGACGGCTACGACGCGCTGCGCCCGCGCGCGAAGATCAAGCCCTTCCCCGGCGGCTTCATGCTGGCGAGGGCTGCGGCATGAAGCCCCACATCGTGCGCCGCGGCTTCGTGTGGTTCTGCGGCCTGCGCGGCGAGAAGCCCACCGGCTACGGCATCAATCCCACGATGGCGCTGAAGGACTGGCGCCGCATCATGGCCTCGCAGGGGCGATTCTGAAAGCATGGTCGTCATCATGGCCCCCGTCAGCCGCCAGCGCTCGCGCCAACCCGATCCCCGGCTCGGGCTGCACAAGCGCGTGTGGCTGCTGCTGTACGCCGAGGGCGGCATGTGGACCGAGGCCGAGATCCGCGCCAAGCTGGGCCTCGTCGCGGAGCTGCACGTTGCCCTGCGCGGCATGCACGAAGGCGGCTTTCTCGTGCGCAAGCTGTTCGTCAGCATCGACGGCGAGGCGCGGATGAAGTACGGCGTCAGCTCCCGCTGCAAGTTCCCGCGCGGGCTCACCGTGGCAGAGGCGGAAGCGGCTGTGGCGCTGGCGAGGCAGTTCGCATGAGGGCCGGCTTCGAGCGCATCGGCCGCACCGTCAGCCTGGAGCGGGCGAAGCGCTCGTGCCTGGACAAGCGCGCGTACAAGAGCCGCAACGAGGCCCGGGACTTCGCCGCGCGCAACCGCAAGAAGTACGGCGAGACGGCAGACCAGCCGTACCGCTGCACGATCTGCGGCAAGTTCCACCTCGCCACGCGCAAAGCAAAGCGAAAGACCAGAGCCAAGGCTGGACGCGGCAAGGGCGGGAAACGATGATCCTCCCCATCATGCCCCGCCGCCGGCCCCGCATCCACTGCTCCATCGACGTTCTGTTTCACGCCGGGGTGCTGTGGGTTACGCGGTCGGTGGCGGTGGGTCGGCAGAAGCGGGCATGAGCATGGAAAACGACGAGCGCGCCTTGATCGTGTTGGCCGCCATGGAAGACGGCTTCAGCCTGCGCCAAGCATGCGAAGCCGCCGGGGTGTCCAAGGGGGCTTTTCTCGGCTGGTGCGACACGGACGCCGACCTGGCCGCGCACTACGCCCGCGCGAGGGAGCGCATGCTGGATCTGCACGCCGAGGAGCTGGAGGAGATCGGCCGGCGGGCGGCGGAGGCCAA
Source organism: Ramlibacter sp. (assembly GCF_035706265.1). Lineage (GTDB taxonomy): Bacteria > Pseudomonadota > Gammaproteobacteria > Burkholderiales > Burkholderiaceae_C > Ramlibacter. Next base: position 2,280 of record NZ_DASSVG010000051.1, read on the forward strand.
ATCGGCGGTGGAAGTCGCCGGCTTGCGGCTGCAGTCCGACAACAGGAAGTGGTTGCTGTCGAAGCTCGTGCCGAAAAAGTACGGCGACAAGCTGGCGCTGGGCGGGGCTGAGGACTTGCCGCCGGTGCAGGCATCGCTCGACGTGGCGAAGTTGCCGACGCACGTGCTGACCGAGATCATGCGGGCCAAGGATGCAGCTGACGGAGGCTGACCTCCTGGCGGTGGAGCGCGAGCTATGCCGGCGCTCGCTCGCTGACTTCGCCAAGCGCGCGTGGGTGGTTCTGGAGCCGGCCGCAAAGCTCAAGTGGGGCTGGGCGCTCGACGCGATCTGTCTTCACCTGGAGGCTGTGACCGAGGGGCGCATCACGCGCCTGCTGATGAACGTGCCGCCCGGCTCCATGAAGTCGCTGCTCACGGGCGTGATCTGGCCGGCGTGGGAGTGGGGACCGCGCGGCATGCCGGAAATGCGCTTCGTCGGCACCGCGCACGAGGAGCAGCTTGCCATCCGCGACAGCCGGCGCTGCCGCGACCTCATCAAGTCGGAGTGGTATCAGCGCCTGTGGCCAGTGCAGCTGTCCGCCGACCTGGACGGAAAGCGCGAGTTCGGCAACACCCGCAAGGGCGTGCGCCAGGCGCGGGCGTTCACCTCCATGACGGGCGTGCGCGGTGATCGCGTGATCCTGGACGATCCGATCAGCGCGGACAACGCCAACTCCGAGGCGAAGCTGGAGGCTGCGCGCATCGCTTTCACCGAGACGCTACCGACTCGGGTGAACTCGGACAAGTCGGCCATCGTGGTCATCATGCAGCGCCTGAACGAGCGGGACACCTCGGGCGTCATCAAGGACATGGGCCTGCCGTACGTGCACCTGTGCATCCCGATGCGGTTCGATCCGACGCGCAAGTGCTCCACCTCCATCGGCTGGGAGGATCCGCGCACCGAGGAAGGCGAGCTCATGTTCCCCGAGCGCTTCAGCGAGGAGCAGGTTTGCGAGCTGGAGAAGACGCTGGGCAGCTACGGCACCGCCGGCCAGTTGCAGCAGAACCCTTCGCCTCGCGGCGGCGGCATCCTGAAGACTGCGTGGTTCCGCTACTGGACGACAGCTGTGCCGCCGCTGGAGTGGACCGAGGTGTTTGTCGACACCGCGCAGAAGGACGGCGAGGAGAACGACTACTGCGTGCTGCAGCTGTGGGGCCGCTCCACCGCCGGCCAGGGCGTGCTGCTCGATCAACGGCGCGAGAAGTGGGAAGCGCCGGATCTGGTCACCAACGCCCGCGCGTTCTGGAACAAGCACAAGGCCAGCGCCTTCAACCCGAGGCGCATGGGGGTGGAAGACAAGGTGAGCGGGACGGGGCTCATCCAGACGCTTCGGCGCGAGGGCATCCCGATCCTGGGAATCCCGCGCGACAAGGACAAGGTGAGCCGCGGGCACGACGCGGCGCCCTTCATCGAGTCCGGCAACGTGCTGCTGCCGGCCGATGCGCCTTGGCTGTCGGACTTCCTGGCCGAGGCTGAGAAGTTCCCCAACGGTGCGCACGACGACCAGATGGATCCCATGTTCGATGCCATCGACGCCGTGCAGCGGCGGCCGTCCGAGAAGCCCGCCACCGCCAACCCCGTCCCCACCGTGAGCCACTTCGCCCGGCGCGTGCGGTAAGACAAACCCCATACCTTTCCTCGGCGTTTGCCGGCCGGCGCCATAGAGTCCTGCCCCATGGCCGAGACGAACGCTGCGCGCGATGCCCGATTGGAGAAGGTCCACGAGCGGGCGCTGGAGCGCTTCGACCGCGCCTACGAGGCGCAGCGCGAGATCCGCCTTCAGTGCACGCAGGACCGCCGCTTCGTCTTCGTGCCCGGCGCGCAGTACGACGGCGACCTGGGCGATCAGTTCGAGAACCGGCCGAAGTTCGAGATCAACAAGGTCCACCAGGCGGTCGCGCGCACGTTCTCGGAGTACCGCAACAACCGCATCACGGTCGATTTCCGCCCCGCAGACGAAGAGACAAGCGACGAGACGGCGGATTTCCTCGACGGCCTGTACCGCGGCGACGAGCGCGATTCCGGCGGGCAGGAAGCCTACGACACGGCGTTCGATGAGGGTGTTGCCGGCGGCATGGGCGCGTGGCGGCTGAAGTCCTGCTACGAAGACGAGGAGGACGAGGACGACGAGCGCCAGCGCATCCAGCTCGTGCCGATCCCGGACGCGGATCAGAGCGTGTTTTTCGACGCGGATGCGAAGCGCTACGACAAGGCGGACGCGAAGTGCGCGTGGGTCATCACGGGCCTGACCGATGACGCCTACGAGGCCGAGTGCGGGGAAGAGGGCGCGGCGGCCGTGGAGCGCGATGCCTACATGGAGCGCGTGGGCCAGCGCGAGAAGACGAAGATCGCCAGCTTCGACCGCGTGACGCGCACCGGCATCTTCGATTGGTTCCAGCCCGATCTGACCTACATCGCGGAATACTACGAGGTGGAGATGGTGGGCCGCACGGTCTACACCTACACCTCGCCCACTGGCGAGGAGCAGAAGCTGCGGCTGGACAAGGGCGCCGACACCGAGGCGAAGGAAGCATTCGAGCAGCAGCGCAGAGACTTGGAGGCGCAGGGCTTCGAGCTCACGCGCACGAAGAAGACCCAGACGCGCAAGGTCCACAAGTACATCATCGACGGCAACCGCGTTCTCGAGGATTGCGGCTACATCGCCGGGCGCCACATCCCCATCGTGCCGTTTTATGGCAAGCGCCAGATCGTGGACGGCATCGAGCACATCTCTGGCAAGACGCGGCGCGCGATCGACGCGCAGCGGCTTTACAACATGCTGGTCTCCATGCTCGCTGAGATCGCGGCCGATAGCAACAAGGAAAAACCGATCCTCACGCCGCAGCAGATCGCCGGCCACGAGCAGATGTGGGCGCGCGACAACGTGGACCGCTACGCCTATCTGCTGGTGAACGCCGTGATCGGCGTGGACGGCAACCCGATCCTGCCGGCCGGCATCCCCTACACGAAGACGCCGGCGCTGCCGCCAGCGCTGGTGGGCCTGATCCAGCTCGTGGGCGCGGACCTGAAGGAGCTGCAGGGCGCCGATGGCGAGCAGCAGGAGGTGGTGAGCAACATCTCCGCGAAGGCCGTGGAGCTGATCCAGAATCGGCTGGACATGCAGGACTTCATCTACATCGACAACTTCAAGCAGTCGATGCGGCGCTCGGGCGAAATCTGGCTGTCGATGGCGCGCGAGCTGTACGACGAAGACGACCGTCCGATGCCGGTCGTCAACATGGACGGCACCGACGAAATCAAGCGCTTGCGGCAGGCTTCCGTGGTGGACGAGAAGACGGTCTACTCGAACGATCCCGGCGCGGGCAAGTTCCGCGTCACGGCCGACGTCGGCCCGAGCTTCACGACCCGCAGAGACGGCACTGTGCGCGCGGTCACGGGCATGCTGCAGTTCGTGCAGGACCCCGCCGACCAAGCGGTGCTCACGGCGGCGGCGATGAAGAACCTCGAAGGCGAGGGCTTGGAGCCGGTGAAGAAGCACTTCCGGCAGAAGATGCTGGCGCTGGGTCTCGAGAAGCCGACCGACGAAGAGAAGGCCGAAATCGACGCCGCGAAGCAGAACCAGCAGCCCGACGCGCAGCAGCAGTTCCTGCTGGCCGAGGCGCAGAAGTCGCTGGCGCTGGCGGACAAGGCGCGCGCCGACACCGCGGCGGCGCTGGCGAAGGTGAAAGAGCTCGAAGCGTCGGCTGCCGAGAAGCTGGCGAAGGTCGCCGGGCTCCCCATCGAGCAACTCCTCGCGCTGGTGGACCGCCTGCCGGACAACGCGGCGCAGGAGCAGCCCGCGGCCGGGGCGCAGACGGCGCCTGCTGCCGCATGACGTGGCTCAGTCGGGAGTTGGTGCGGGGGCCTTACTTGGCCCTGTGCACGTCCGAGGAGCAGTTCCGCACGGCAATCCGCCCGCTGAAGCTCCCGCCGGAAGAGGTCAGCGCCTGGATTCGCACGAAGCAGGCGCACGCGACCACGCACTTTTTCACCAACCAGCGCGGCGAGTTGTGCTGCGTCGTCTGCATCAAGGTGGACGAAGGACGCACGCCGGTCGAGATCTGCGGGCTACTCGTCCACGAAGCAGTGCACGTGTTCCAGCAGCACTGCGGCTGGGTGGGTGAAGACGCGCCATCTGCGGAATTCGAGGCGTACAGCATCCAAGCCATCGCCCAGAACCTGCTGCAAGCCTACGCCGAGTCGCTGTCGCACTAAGGCAATCCCCCCCGCGTTTCTTCCCTCCGCGCGGCCCCGTTCGCAGAATCCGACCCAACGCAAGCCGGCCCCGCGGTCAAGGGGCCGAGATGGAAAGGGTCTGATGGCAACGGGTGTAGCTGAAAAAGACGACGAAGTGCTCGACTCCGAGCAGGAAACCGACCTCCAAGAGGACCGGCCGCAAGAAGGCGACGGCCACGAAGAGGAAGGCGAGGCCGAAGAAGGCGCCGAAGACGGCGGCGACGACGGTCCCGGCTCCGGCGAGGAAGAGGGCGAAGAGGAAACGGTCGTCTCGATCGGCACCGAGGAACCCCCCACCTCCGAGACCAAGGACGAAGGCGAATCGACGGTTTTTGCCGACCTTCGCAAGCGATACCGCGAGACGAAGAGGGAGCTCGAACAGCTCAAGGCGCAGCAGCAAGGCGGGGCTCAGGCCCACCAGCAGCAGGCGCCGAAGCTGCGCGACAAGCCCACCCTCGAAGCTCACGATTTCGACGCGCAGGCGTTCCAGGCCGATCTGGACAAGTGGTATGCCGAGAAGGGCGAAGCGGACCGAAAGGCCGCCGAACTCGCGGCGGCCAGGGCGGCGCAGGAAGAAGCGCAGCGGCAAGCAGCGCAGGCGGTGCAGGAGAGCTACGCCGGCTCGAAGAAGGCCCTGAAGGTCAAGGACTACCAGGAAGCCGAAGACGAGGTGGCGGCGCAGTTCTCCCAGGTGCAGCAGTCCATCGTGATTGGCGGCGCCGCAAACCCCGCGCTGCTGGTGTACGCGCTCGGAAAGAACCCGAAGAAGCTCGCGGAACTGGCCTCGATCAAGGACCCGGTGAAATTCGCCGTGGCGGTCGGAAAACTGGAGACGGAAGTGAAGGTGACGAAGCGCCAGGGCACGAAACCAGCGCCGGAGAAGACGGTCGGCGGCGGCAGCGCCGCAGGCTCGAACTCGAAGGCAACCCTTGAACGCCTGCAGGCCGAGGCGGATCGCACGGGGGACCGCACCAAGGTTGCGGCCTACCTGCGGCAGCAGCGGCTGGCGGGCAAGAAGTGAGGATTTGAACCATGGCCACGGCCTTTTCCAAACAGGAACTCGTCTTCTTCGACGACCTGATCGCCGGCTTCGATGACGGCCTCGTGCTCGGTCGCAACGTCTCCGTCTACAACGCCGACCCGCTGGTGCTGGAGCGCTCGCAGAACCTGCAAGTCTGGCGCCCGATGCCCTACGTCTCGACCTCCATCGACGGCGCGGCGGGCACGGATATCTCGGCGTCCTTCGCCGACGTGACGCAATTGTCCGTTCCCATCGGCCTGGGCTTCAACAAGTCCGTCCCGTGGACCATGACGACGGACGACCTGAACGACCCGCAGCAGCGTGACCGCAAGATGAAGTCGGCCATACAGCGCCTGGGCACCGACATCAACCTGGCGATTGCAAACGTCGTCGGCCAGCAGGGCACGCTGGTGGTCAAGCAGACCTCCGCGGCCTCGGGCTACGACGACTTGTCGCTGGCCGACGCGCTGATGATGGAGCAGGGTCTGGTGGGCGAGAGCCGCCGTGTCGCGGTGCTGCACGCGCGCGACTACAACAAGGTGGCCGGCAACCTGGCCAAGCCGCAGACCAGCTCCAACCCGAAGACCAACAGCGCCTACGAGAAGGCGTACGTCGGCCCGGTTTCCGGCTTCGACACGTTCAAGGCCGACTACACCTACACCCTCACGGCCAAGGCCGGCGTGACGGTGACGGTCAACGACGCGACCGCCGCGAACCGGCGCTACGTGCCGAAGGCGACCTCCACGGCGGCCACGGGCGAGACGGCCAACGTCGACAACCGCTACATGAACCTGACCATTGCCGTCACCAGCGGCACGGTCAAGGTCGGCGACCGCTTCACCATCAATGGCGTCAACGCGGTGCACCACATCACCAAGGCCGACACCGGCCAGCTGAAGACGTTCACGATCACGGCCATCGTGTCGGGCGCGGGCGGCTCCGGCGTGGTGACGATCAGTCCGCCCATCATCGTGGCCGACGGCGCGACCCAGGCCGAGAAGGAGTACGCGAACGTCACCACGACGCCCTCCAACGGTGCCGCGATCACGTTCCTCAACACCACGACCGGCAACGTCGCGGCCTTCTGGGACGAGCGCGCGATCGAACTCCTGCCGGGGCGCAACGGCTTCGACAAGGACCTGATGGCCAGCGGCGCCGCCGCGGTGCAGGGCACGACCGAGCTGGGCGTTCAGGTGGTGATGTACCGCTTTTTCGATATCAACACGAAGAAGTTCAAGTATCGGGTGGACACCCGCTTCGGGGTCGGCATGACGAACCCCGAGATGGCCGGCGTGATCCTGTTCGGCCAGTCGTGATGTGAATCCGGGGGCTTCGGCCCCCGACCTTCCCTGAGGACCATCGAACATGGCAGCACCCGGCTACCCCGACGCAACCACCCCGGTCCACGCCGCATCGGCCAACGGCGCGGCCAGCGCCATCACGGCGACGATGCCGGCGGTGCCTGGGAAGATCAACTACCTCACCGGCTTCGAGATCACCAGCGGCGGCGCCACGGCGGCTTCCCTGGTGGACGTGACGATCACCGGCATCGCTGGCGGCACGCTCACCTACGTCCTGGGCGTCGTGGCCGGCGCGACGGCGGCGAATGCGCCGCTGCTGGTGGAGTTCACGAAGCCCGTTCCCGCGAGCGACCAGAACATCGCGATCACCGTCAACGTGCCGTCGCTGGGCGCGGGCAACACCAAGGCGCGCGCCGTGATCCACGGCTTCAACAAGTGAGCGACCCGGCGATGAAGAACCCCCACATGCTCTATCGCTGCCCCGGCCCCGAGGTGTTCGAGGGCGTGCAGTGCGAAACCGTGATCGTCGAAGCCGAGGAGGTCGAAGCGATGCACGCGCAGGGCTGGCGGCGCGACTGGATGCAGGCCAAGGCGGCGATGCAGGAGGCCGCCGACTCGGTGCCGGAGACGCCCGCAGAGCCCACGCTCAAGGCCGTCCACAAGGGCCGCGGCGTCTGGGCGCTGGTGGACGCATCGGGCGCCGAGGTCGAAACGGGCCTGACGAAGGACGAGGCGCAGGCGAAGGCCGGCGGCTGACCCCGTGAGCACCAAGCGAAAGCTGATCGAACGCGCCGCCGCATCCTTCGGGCTGTCGGCGGCGTTCGACATGAGCCCCGAGGAGGCGCAGGAAGGGCTCGCGCTGCTGAACATGCTGGCGGCCGAGTGGGAGGGCATGGGCATCAGCGTGGGCTACGACGCCGACGCTGGGATCAGCGCCGAATCGGGCGTGCCGGCGGCCAACGAACACGCCTTCGTGTCCAACCTCGCCACGCGCTGGGCGAGCCAGTTCGGCAAGACGGTGCCCGCTGAGCTGCGCGCCGCTGCGGCGATGTCGTCGAACGCGCTCTACGTGACGCTGGCCAAGCGCCCGCAGATGAACCGCAACCCGGCGCTTCCTGTGGGCACGGGAAGCCGCGCGAGCGTGATCGACCGGCAATACTTCCCCGAGAGCGACGATATCGAGGGCCTGGACTGACATGCCCCAGATCAGCCTGCTTTCCGGCGTGGCATCGGACGCCCAGGCCGATCTGCTCACCCAGTACCCAGTCAACCTGATCCCGGTCCCGAAGGATACGGGCGTCTCCAAGGGCTACCTGCGCTCAGCCCCCGGCCTCACCCAGCTCGGCACCGGCCCCGGCATCGACCGCGGCGGCATCAACTGGAAGGACACGCTCTACCGCGTGATGGGCACCAAGCTCGTCTCTGTGGCCGAAGACGGAACGACGACCGACAAGGGCGATATCACCGGCACCGGGCGCGTCTCGATGGACTACGGCCCCACCTACCTGCTCACCGTGGGCGACGGCAAGGCGTGGCTGCGCGATGCGTCGAGCAATACCCAGATCACCGACGCCGACCTCGGGACCGTCATAGACGGCCTGTGGGTGGACGGCTACTACATGTTCACGGACGGCGAATTCCTGATCGTCACGGAGCTCACCAACCCGTTTTCCGTGGACCCGCTGAAGTACGGCAGCAGCGAGAAGGACCCCGATCGCATCGTCGGCCTCTTGAAGCCCGTAAGCGAGGTCTACGCCTTCAACCGCCACACCATCGAGGCGTTCCAGAACATCGGCGGCTCCGGCTTTCCCTTCCAGCGCATCGAGTCCGCGACCATCAACAAGGGGCTCGTCGGCACCCACGCGAAGTGCAAGCTCGGCGACACCTTCGCGTGGGTGGGCAGCGGGCGTAACGAGCCGTGCAGCGTCTACGTGCTCAATGGAGGCACGGCGCAGAAGATCGCCACGCGCGAGGTGGAGCGCAGGCTGAAGGCGTACACCGAGGCGGAACTGGCTGGCGCGGTGCTGGAGCTGCGCGCCGACGAACTGCACCAACACCTGATGCTGCACCTTCCCGGCGAGACGCTGGTGTGCGATATCGCGGGCACGCTGGCCGCGGGCGACCCGGTGTGGTTCTTCCTTTCGACCGGCGTCGAGGGCATCAACCCCTACCGCGCCCGCAACTTCGTGTGGTGCTACGGCAAGTGGATCTGCGGCGACACGCAGGACGCCCGGATCGGCTTCGAGGACGGCACCGTGGCCACGCAGTACGGCGAGGTCGCCGGCTGGCAGTTCGACACGATGTGGCTGTACAACTCCGGCGCCCGCGCGATCGTCTGGAGCCTGGAGCTCACCGGCACCACGGGCCGCGCGCTGGTGGGCGAGGATCCGACTGTCTTCCACTCCTACACCGTGGACGGCCTCAGCTGGAGCCAGGAGCGCACCGCGCGCATGGGGTCCACCGGCCAGACCTCGCAGCGGGTGGTCTGGCGCCGCTGCGGGCAGATCCGCAACGTGCGCGGCGAGCGCTTCCGGGGGGCGAACAAGGTCCCGATTTCGTGGCTGCGGCTGGAGTCCACGCTGGAGGCTCTGAGTGGCTGAACTGGAGCGGCCCACCCGAGCCGAGCTCTTCGAGGTCTTCAAGAACGCGAAGCTGGTGCGGATCGTGGAGCGCCTGTTCTCCACGGTGGCCGCGCAGCCCACCGAGGCCGAACTGCTCGCGATCTTCACCGCGCTGCTTGCGGAGCACGTAGACGACCCCGACGACGCCCACCAGGCCAGCGCCATCGGCTTCACCCCCGGCGACGGGCTCCTGTCCAACACCGTGCAGGACGCGGTGTTCGAGGTCAAGGACTACGCCGACGCGCTGATCGAAGCGCAGGACGCGATGGTCTTCAAGGGCCTCATCGACTGCTCTGCGAGCCCGAACTATCCGGCCGCCGACCGCGGCCACACCTACCGGGTGAGCGTGGCCGGCAAGATCGGCGGCGCCTCGGGAGTGGTGGTGGAGGCGGGGGACTTCGCGGTGTGCCTGGACGACGGCACGCCAGCGGGCAATCAGGCCACGGTGGGCACGCACTGGGGCGTGTTTCAGGCCAACATCGACGGCGCGGTGACGGGCCCGACGTCGGCCACGAGCGGCAACTTCGCCACCTTCAGCGGCGCCTCCGGCAAGGTCATTCAGGACTCCGGCGTTGCGCCTGCCGACAAGCAGGACACGCTGGTGTCCGGGACCAACATCAAGACCATCAACGGCTCCAGCATCCTCGGTGCCGGCAATCTGGTGGTCGGGGGCGGCGGTGGCTCCGGCGACGTTGTGGGCCCGGCCTCTGCCACGGACGGCAACATCGCGCTTTTCGACGGCACCACGGGCAAGCTGCTGAAGGACGGCAGCTTCACGGCCTCGCGCATCCTCGGGCGGGCCACGGCTGGCGCGGGCGCCATCGAGGAGCTGACCCTCTCGCAGCTGCTGGACTTCGTGGGCAGCGCGGCCAACGGGGATATCCTGATCCGCTCCGGCGGCGCGTGGACGCGGCTGGCGGTCGGCGCGGACGGCGAGGTGCTCACCGTCGCCTCGGGCCTGCCTTCGTGGGCGGCGTCGGTCCCTACCGTCGCCTCGGCGTTCCTGACCGCCACGCAGACCAACAGCACGACGACGCCGGCCGTGCTGACCGGCCACACCTTCACGGTGCCGCCAGGCAAGATGCTGCAGTTGTCCGGGCAGTTGATCTTCCAGGCCGCCGCCACCACCACCGGCGCAGCGCTGGGCGTGCGCGTGGCCCAAGGCGGCGGCGCGGACGCCCACGCGATCGGTTCGGTCGCGATGACGGTCAACGTGCAAGGCTCTCCCGCCACGGCCAACCTCTACGACGGGGACAACTTCGATGTCGCAGCCGGCGCCAACACCTTGCGCGAAGTGGTCGGCACCGGCAGCAGCGCCGCCACCAACATCGGCTCCAACTTCCAGATGTGCGTGAAGAACCTGAGCACCAACGCGGACACCACGGTGACGATCGAATTCCGCTCCGAGGTGGCGGCATCGGACGTGACGGCGCAGATCGGCACCTGTTGCATGGGCGTGCTTGCCTGACGGCTAGGGCAAAAGCCGCAGCCTTGCTTTGCCCGAGGGCGCGGCGCCGCCAGAATCCCACCCATCGCGCAGACCCTGTGCGGCACCGAGCCGCAGCACGTGTCAACCGGAGGCCCTTCGACTCGCGCACCGACTGAGCCCCTTGAGTCGCACTTCGGTGCAGGGGTCTATGGCGTTCACGGCTGAAAACCCGAACCTCGGGGCATTCCTCTCCGGCATTCAGGGCCTCGCGCGCACCCCGGTGCAAAGCGTCGATTCGCGCCCGGTCTTCACGGACGGCCAGTACGTCTACACCGTGGGCTTCGACACGCCCACGATTGGCTCCGGCGAGAACATGACCACGGGGGAGACCAACTTCGGCGCCCCGATGTGGCTGTCGCGCGTGGCGCTTTCGGACGTAGACCCGAAGACCTTCCGCGTCAAGCAGGGCGCCCCGGTCGAATGGCTGGACCCCAACACCGGCAAGCGGACGATGGTCTCCCACAAGGGCGTGGAATCTGGCATCGGGACCGACTTCGGCAGCTTCCTAGGTGCTGCTGGTCTCGCGTTCGGCGCTGCGGGCGGCCTTTCGGCGCTGGCTGGCAACGGCTTCCTCGGCTCGGTGGCTGGTGGTGCTGCCGGTGCCGGTGGCGCTGGTGCTGCTGGAGTCGGCGCGCTGGACCTCGGCGGCGGCCTCTCGATGGCGGCTGACGGCACGATCCTTGGCGGAACCGGCGCCTTCGTGCCGGCGACCGCCGCGGAAATGGCGGCGATGACCGGCGGCGAGTTGGCGGGCTTGGGCGGCGCCGGCTTGGGCGCGGCCGGCGGGCTGGCGGGTGCCGGCGGCGGCGCAGGGGCGGCTGGTGGCGCTGCTGGCGCCGGTGGCGCCGCGTCTGCGGCCAGTGGCATCGGCGGCATCGTCTCCAAGCTCGGGGGCTGGGGAAGCCTCCTCGGCCCGGCGGCGACCATCATCGGCGGCGCCCTGGGCTACGCCGGTGCCGGCCAGGCGGCCGACGCGATGAGCGAAAGCGCGGCCAAGGCGCGCGAACTCCTCGCCCCCTACGTGCAGGCCGGCAACACGAGCCTCGGCGCCTATCAGGACCTCTCCGGCGCCAACGGGCCGCAGAAGCAGCAGGCGGCCTATGCGGCGCTGCAATCCTCCCCGCAGTTCGCTGCGCTCGCCAAGGCGGGCGAAGACGCGATCCTGCAAAACGCCTCTGCCACGGGCGGCCTGCGTGGCGGCAACGTGCAGGCGGCGCTGGCCGACAAGCGCACGCAGCTGCTCAACGGCCTCGCGCAGCAGCAGCTCGGGAACCTCCTTCCCATCGTGCAGGGCGGCCAGAACAGCGCTGCGGGCACCGGAAGCCTGATGCTGCAAGGCGGCGCGGCACAGGCCGGCGGCATCGTGGCCGGCACCAACGCCATCACGAACGCCGTGGGCAACCTCGGGGGCTTCTTCGCCGGGCAGCAGGCCGCCGCCGCGCCGCCCGTGAACCTGAACGCGGGCATGGGCTTCGGCGGCTCCGGCTCTGGCTTCGGTAGCGCCATCGTTCCCGGCTTCAGCAACGGGGGGAACCTTTTCTGATGGACCCGGTGAACTTCAACTTCGCAGACCCCTCGGCCGCGATCCTCAACGGCATCAAGCAAAGCGCCGTTCTCGGCCAGATCCAGCAGGACGCGCAGCAGCGCCAGCTCGAGATGCAGGCCGCGCAGCTGAAGCAGCAGCAGGCCATCCAGCAGCAGATGGACCTCCGAGCGCTGGCGATGAACCCCAACGCGGGGCATGCCGACTACGCGCGGGTGATGACGCAATACCCGGCGCTCGCGGAGAACCTCGGCCGCGCGTTCAAGGTGATGGACGAGGGCGCGCAGAAGAACCTGCTGGACTTCCAGTCGCGCGTGTACGCGGCGCAGCTTTCCGGGAACAACGACCTCGCCGTGCAGCTGCTGCGCGAGCGCTCCAAGGCTGACCCCGAGCAGCGGCAGCACTACGACGTGATGGCCAACCTGATCGAGAGCAACCCCGCGGCGGCGCGCTCCATCACGGCGCTGGGCCTCGCGGGCGCGATGGGCCCCGAGAAGTTCGCCGAAGCCTTCGCCAAGATCGGTGGCGAGCAGCGCGCGCAGGAGCTGCAGCCGGATCTGGTGCGCAAGGGCAAGGCCGACGCCAGTGCCGCGGAGTCCGACGCCACGATCAAGGCGGAAAAGGCCAAGTTCGCCTCCGAGGAGGTGGCGCTTGAGCTGCAGAAGAAGCAGTGGGATATCCGCGCGCTGGCCGAAGACATCGAGATCAGGAAGCAGGCCAACCGCATCTCCGCGATGAACGCCGCGACCGCGCGCGAGGGCAACACCCTGAAGGCGCAGGAGCTGCGCCTGAAGGTGCAGGAGGCGCAGCAGAAGCTGGACGACAAGGTGCGCGAGAAGGTCGCCACCGCCGAAACCGGCGCGGCCAACATCGACAACATGCTCAACACCATCGAGCGCATCAAGGGCAACAAGTCCTTGAACGACGTGGTGGGAGCCATCGAGGGCCGCCTTCCCGCCTTCACCGACGACGAGCAGGCCGACGCCATCGCGCTGATCGACACCTTGGGCTCCCAGGCGTTCCTGGCCCAGATCCCGAGCATCAAGGGCACCGGCGCGCTGTCCAACGCCGAGGGCGAAAAGCTGCAGGCGGCGCTACAGAACCTCTCGCGCAAGCAGAGCGAAAAGCAGTTCCGCGCCAACCTGGACGAAGCCGCGAGGCTACTGAAAAAGGGCCGCGAGAACCTCTCGCGCGCAACCGGGGTGCCCCTGGGCAAGCCCGATACCCCGGCCGCCCCCGGCGCCCGGCCGCCGCTTTCCTCCTTCGAGAAGCGCTGATGTTCGACGTCGAAGCCGCGCGCAAGGCAGGGTACTCGGACGCGGAGATCGCGGAGTATCTGGCCGCTCAGCACCGCTTCGACGCGAAGTCGGCGCGGGAGGCCGGCTACACCGACTCCGAGCTGATCGCGCACCTCGCGGCCAAGACGGACCTTGCCTCGCAGATCCCGGTGGAGCCCGGCGCGAACACCACGCCGACTCTCGAGAAGCCCCAGAGCATCGCGGACAAGATCATCGGCGCCGGAGAGGCGGCGCTCACCACCGGAACGGCGCTCACTGGCGGCGCTGTGGGCATGGCCGGCGGCGCGATCAAGGGCGCGGTGGACGCCATCGGCTCGGGCCAGTTCGGCACGCAGGAGGGCGTTCGCACCATCGAAGACGCCGCGGTGCGCGGGGCCGATGCACTCACCTACCAGCCGCGCACCGAATCTGGCCAGCAGCAGGCCCAGGCCGTGGGCTCCGCGATGCAGCAGCTCATTCCGGTCCTGCCGCTCACCGGCGAGGCGGCGGCGCTGTCGCGCGCGGGTGCCGCGGCTCGCCCGGCGGTGCAGGCCACGCGCGAGGCCGCGACCACGCAGGCGGTGCAGGCAGCGGCCACGCTGCGGCAACAGGCCGTCTCCATGACCAGCAAGGCCACGCAGAAGCTGCTGGGGAACGAACCGCAGGAGATGGTCGGCGTAGGCGCGGCGGAAACGGCGGCTGCCAACCAGAGGCGCGCCACGGCTGCCGGCCTGCGTGTCCCCATGGAACTCTCGGAGGGAGAGGCCACGCGGAGTCAACCGCAGTTGCAGTTCGAAGGCGAGACGGCCAAGGATGCGCGTCTGGGGCAACCGCTGCGCGAGCATGTGGCAGAGAACAATGCGCGGCTGGCGCAGAACTTTGAAGCGCTCATTGACGACAGCGGCGCCACGGCTCCGAACGTGCTGGAGGTGGGCCGCAGGGTCGTAGACAACGGGCTCGTCCCGGCCGCCGCTCGCATGCGCGCCGAGTACCGCGCCCGGTATCAAGAGGCCCGCCGCGCTGGCGAGCTGGAGGCCCCGGTCGATCTGGCTCCGCTGGCGGACTATCTGAACGCCAACCGCGCCGGCCGATCTTCGGCGCCGATCCTGGGCACCATCGCGGACGAGCTTCGGGTGCGCGGCGTGGGCGAGGGAACGCTTGCTGACGGCTCCGTTCGCGCCGGCCGCGCCACGCTGCAGCAGGCCGAGGAGATCCGCAAGGCGGTGAATCGCTTCGTCAAGGACTCCGACCCCAACGACCTGCGCATCGGCACCGAGATCAAGGGCGTCATCGACCAGATCACCGATGGCCTGGGCGGCAATCTGTACCGGGACGCACGTCGCGCGCGCATGCGGTATGCGCAGCTCTTCGAGAACAACGCGGTTGTGCGCGACCTGATGCGCACGCGCCGCGGCACCGCCGACCGGCAGGTAGCGCTCGAAGACGTGTTCCGCCGCACGATCCTCAACGGCTCGCGCGAAGACCTCTCGATGCTGCGCCGCACGCTGCAAATCGCCGGTGGCGAGGAAGGGCACCAGGCGTGGCGGGAGCTTCAGGGCCAGACCCTGCGCCACTTGCTGGACGAGGCGACCAAGAACGCCAGCACCGACATTCGCGGCAACCCAGTCTTTTCCGCTCCCGGACTGAATAGGGCGCTTCGGGCGCTCGATGTGGACCAGCGCCTCGAATTCATCCTCGGCAAGCAGCGCGCGCAGATGGTCCGCGATATCAGCGAGGTGGCGAAGATCGTCACGACGTTCCCGCCTGGAACCGTCAACACCAGCAACACCGCCGCGATCCTCTTGGCGGCCTTGGCGGAGGCTGGCGCAACCGGCGGCCTGACCGGCTTGCCGCTGCCGGTCCTGTCCACGCTGCGCCTCGGCACCAAGTACCTGCGCGAGCGCGCGATCCGCCAGCGCGTGCTTGCCGCTCTCGGCCGCGCCCCCGCCAAGCGCGTCAAGGCCCCTGTCGGCGTGGTTCCACCTCCCGCCAACCAGCTGCCTCCGAGCCGCACCGTCCACTGAGCGAACAACATGGCCGCAAAATCCCTCATCACGCTGCTGCCGACCTTCCACGGGCTCGACGGCCTGCCGCTCGATGGCGGCTACGTTTGGTTCGGCATCCCCGGGCAGGACCCGCAGGAGTTCCCGAAGACGGTCTACTTCGATCCGGACCTGACCGTCCCTGCGGGCTCGATGCTACGCACGACGCTCGGCTTCCTCTACCGCGACGGCTCGCCCACCACCGTCTGGGCCGACGGCGACGTGTCGATCCTCGTGCAGGACGCCGAGCAGCAGCAGGTCTGGTACTTCTCTTCGTGGTCGGGCCTCGCGGACTTCCTTCCCGTGCCCGTGCGCACCGTGGACACCTTCAACGGCACCGGAGCGCTTGGCACCTACACGCTGTCCGTCACGCCCGCGAGCAAGACCGAGACGGACGTGTATGTCGGAGGTGACCGCCAGGAGCAGAGCACCTACACGCTCGACGGCGCCAACATCACCGGCACCTTCGCCGCGGGCTCCAACAACGTCGAGATCGTCACGACGACCATCGTGGACCTCTCGGGCGTGCGCGCCGATCTGGCGCTGTTCGCGCAGTCGGCGGGGGATGCGGCCACTGCAGCCGCGGCGAGCGCCACTGCCGCCGACGCCTCCGAGGCGCAGGCCGCCGCCTTCGCTGCGCAAGCCGCCGCCATCGCTGCACTGATCGGCGCGGGCGGCAGCGCCCTGGAGAAGCTCCACATCCACGACTACTCCACCATCGGTTCCATCGCGACGATTCCGGACACCGTGGTTGCGGTGACGAAGGTCTACTTCGGCGCGCTCTTCATCGGCCCCGACACCGGCCAGTACACGCCGGCCACGCCGACCTCCAATCAAGTCACCCTCGCTGCCGACCTAGGCGGCGTCTCGAAGGTCTACATCTTCTACATCTGAAAAATGAAAAAAGCCCTGCTCCTTTTTGCGCTGGCGCTCCTCGGCTTCGATGCCGCGGCGCAGTACGTCACCCCCTCGCAACTCAAACCCACGGACGGCTACGTGCGCCGCTCGCCGTGCCAATCGGGCGCGGGCGACAACTGCGGCAGCGAGCCGCCGACCTGGCACGCCACGCCCTCGCAATGCGGAACCATTTTCTCGACCAGCTCCGCACGCAATGAGTCGTACTCCTACGACCGCGACTCCGGCACCGGCGTAAAGACCGTCTTCAGCATTCCCTTCCCGTATCTCAACACCTCGCACGTGGAGGTGCTCGTCGGCGGGGTGCTGCAGACCGAGGGTGTGGACTACACCGTGTCGGCGCCGGGCAGTTCCGGCACCGTCACCTTCACCACGCCGCCGGCCGCCGCCGCCACCGTGCTCGTGCGGCTGAAGACGACGTGGGACGGCGATGGTGTCACCGTCACCTTCCCCTTCAACTTCCGCATCAACTACATCGAGTCCCTCGAAGTGAAGGTCGGCGGGGTCACGAAGACCTACAGCACCGACTACACCATCAGCGGCCTGCGAAGCCCCGCGGGCGGCACCGTCACCTTCACCGTCGCGCCGGCCGCGGGCTCGGGCAACGTGTCGATCAAGATGATCGCGTTGCCCACCAAGGGCGTGAAGCTCACCGTCCCCACGAATGCGGAGCTGGTCGCAGCCGGCTATAAGGCGTCGAGCGCTTCGCCGCTCGCAGGCCCGACCAACCGTGAAGGCCAATGCCGAATCGGCTTCGTGGCTGCGGCTCCTGCGCCCACGAATTACCTGCGCATCGGCCTCGATGGCGGCGTGCTCGGCAACGACAAGTTCACCAACATCTGGGAAGGCGGGCCATCCATCGACTTCTATGACGGTGAGTTGGTGTTCCCGGAGGGCTGGGGCATCGTCTGGTACGTCTGGAACGGAACGTCGTGGGTGTACGACGGCAACTCGGGCAGTATGGGCGAGCGCGTCAGCATGGGGCAGACCTCCTCGCAGGGACAGGGCCGCCTCTTCGTGGTGACGGCCGATCCGCCGTGGTGGACGGTCGGCTCCAAGGTCGGCAGCCTCGCCTACTGCCCGCACAACGGCCGGGGGCTGAACACCAACGCCAACGACCACACCACGCGCGCGCTGATGCCGGTCAACTGCGTGTTCAGCACCCCGAGCGGAAGTTCGACCGACTACATCCAGGTCACGCAGGCAACGGGCTCCTTCGCCTCCGACGTGACGCAGGGCGCGGCCTATGCGGCTGGCACCTCGCCTGACGGCACTCCGTACCCCGCCGGCAATTACGTTGTCGTGGTGCTCACCGGCACCATGAGCCCCGTTGCGACCGGCAACACGGTGTCCGTCGTCAGCCTTCCGATGACGTTGGGCACGAAGACCACCGGCAAGTGGATCGTCAAGCGCCTGACCCCCGGCGTGGATCCTGGATGCGCTGGAGGCTCGCCTGCGTGCCTGGAGCTGCACGAAGAGGTGCAGGACTGGAACCAGAACAAGGTCTGGGGCATCGGGCCGCCGTCGTCCTTCGTCGCTGGCGACACCCGCGTGTTGGCCGGCACCAACGTTGCGTGCTGCATGGCGCACGCCCTGAGCACGGTCTCCCTCGCCAACGGCCGCAGGACGGATCCGGTGATGGGCGCGGAGCTGGTGGGCTCGGTGACGGCACCCGAGGGCACCATCGTCGGCCTCGCGCGCGTCGTCGGTGGTGTCTACACCGACTCCGGCAGCACCCGCAACGTGGCGAGCTGGTTCAATCCGATCGAGAAGAAGTGCGAGTTCACGCTCAGCGCAGACAAGACGACGACCTCCACCTCGTTCGTGGAGGTGGACAACACGCGGCGTTGCAACTTCGTCTATACGGACGGCATCAGCACGCGCTCCAAGATGCTCGGTGACACCGGCCGCACGGTGCGCTACATCGCCAACATCGGCGCGGCCAACAACACGGCGGCCAACGGCTGCGAGTTCGCCATCGGCTTCGACGGCATCACGCCGGAGGAGTCCACGCCTCCCGGCTTCGTTAACCCCGCAGGCGTCACGGGCGGCCGGCAGACCGTCACGGTGTCCGGCGCGAAGTCGGGTCTGACCAACGCCGCCCACGACATGCGCCTGCTGATGCGCGCCGTCACGGGCGGCACGTGCACCGCGTTCGCCGGCAGCACCACGGTGCAAGCCTGGATCCCGCAGTAAGGCTCCCCATGAGCGCCATCGACCCGCAGGAGTTCGGCCAGCTGCAAGCGCAGGTCTCTGCGCTGACGGAGATCGTCAAGGAGTTGCGTGCCGACGTCGCCGCCATGCGCACCCAGATGGCCGAGGCGCGTGGCGGCTGGCGGGTGCTCATGGCCATCGGCGGCGCCTCCTCGGTCCTGGGCGGCGCGGCGACGTGGCTGCTGACGCACTTCACGGGGAGGGGGCCGACGTGATGGACTTCGACCGCGCCTTCGACGTGGTGATCGGCCACGAGGGCAGCTACAGCCGCCACCCCGACGACCCTGGCGGAGAAACCATGTGGGGCATCACCCGCCGCGTGGCCATGCAGGAGGGCTACCAGGGCGACATGCGCTACCTCTCGCGCGACACCGCGAAGGCGATCTACCTGCGTCGGTACTGGCAGGCGCTGCAGGCCGACAGCCTGCCCGACGCGCTGCGCCTGCCCCTGTTCGATGCGGCGGTGAATTCCGGCGCCACGCAGGCCGTGAAATGGCTTCAGCGCTGCGTGGATGTGGTGGACGACGGAGTGATCGGCCCCATGACGCTGCAAGCCGCCCAGCGCTGCAACGCCGTGCGCGTGGCCGCCGCGATGCAGGGGATGCGGCTGGACTTCATGACCTCGCTTCCCACCTGGGGAATGTTCTCAAGGGGGTGGTCTAGGCGGATCGCCGCGAACCTGATGTTGCTCGTGCAGGCTCCATCAGAGCCCGCTCAACCGTCCAGCCGCGCTTAAGTCGCTCGTGAATCGTCGTATCCCTCAAGCTCATTGCGATGGCCCACTCCGTGACTGTCATCGTCTGGCCGTTCATTGTCAGAAGGGTGCTGGTGCGGCGATTCCTCCCCTGAACGATTTGGTCAGCCCACCGGCAATTCGATGGCTCGTATCCCTTGTCGTTGTCGATGCGGTCAAGGGAGAGGCCGTCCGGCTTGTTGCCCATATCGGCCAAGAAGTTGGTGAACCCATCGGCGCCACGCCAGCGGGCGCACACAGTGATTCCGCGCCCGCCGTAAAGCGCATATGCCTGCGCGCTAGGAGAGTGGCAGCGGCGAACCATGGAGTCCCAAACCTTGTATGTCGGGGTGCGGCTTTGAAGGTGCGTTCCAAAAATCTGCTTCGGGCGCTCAATGAGCAAGCATCCGCAAGATTTGACCGTGCCAGCCTTGAGGTGAGACAGGCGAGCTTCCTTCGTCCTGCCGCAAGAGCACAGACACACCATGCGGTCCTTGGGGCCGGCATGTCGCTGAATCGTCAACTGACCGAACGTGGAGCCGATGACATGCGAGTAATCCATTCTTGGAGTATACGCGAACAGGGCTGGGCCAGGCGCATCGCGGGCAACCTGCAGCTGCTCACGGAGGCGCCGTGAACCGCCACCGCCGCGTCCTCCTCCTGCTGCTGCCGCTGGCCGCCTGCACCCCCGCCGCCGATCCCGTCGCCGTCGATCAGTGCGCACTGCAGGAATACCTCGAAGAGTGCGAGGCCGAATTCGCCACGCCGGAGGAAGCCGCCGCCTGCCGCGCGAAGGCGCCCACGGAAGCTACCCGCATCGCCGCCGGCATCCCGCAAGAGTGCCGTCCGAAGACCTGAAGGAGAGACAAATGGACTGGCTCAAGGCAATCGCGCCGACCGCCGCAACCCTGCTCGCGGGACCGCTGGCCGGGCTCGC
>NZ_DASSVG010000052.1:0-2353 GCF_035706265.1 Ramlibacter sp.
CTGTTCTCGATGCAGGTGGCGGCCGCGAGCTGCGGAATGGGCGTGGCGCTGCTGCCCACGCTCTTGATCCAGGCGGAGCTGGCCGCCAGGACGCTGGTGCCGGCCTGCGAGCGCGGGGCGATGACGCGGCGGGCGTACTACCTGGTGCAGCCGGAGCAGCCGGAGCGGGCAGCGGTGGCGGGGTTCAGGAAGTGGCTGGTGAATGAGGCGCAGCGGGAGGGGCCCCCGTACGCTGCGCGTCCCTTCACGTCATGAACGCCGACGGCACCTTGCCATCGAACCGCAACTGCATCCCCGGCACGCCGAAGGAGGTGCCTACCGCCATCGCGGTGGCGACCATCGGCGCGTCGGGGGCGACGGTGCGCTGGCGGTTGGCGACGTCGGCGATCGCGACGCCGGTCAGGCGCCCCTGCTGCACCGCCGCCATGCGGCCCCACTGTTCGTCGGCCACCAGCGCCGCCGCATAGGCGCCGAAAGCGGTGGCGAGGTTGCGGTCGTAGGCGGTGGGCGTGCCGCCGCGCTGCACGTGGCCGAGGATCGCGGTGCGCACTTCGGTGTCGATCCGCTGGCACAGCGCATGTTCCAGCACGTTGCACACGCCGCCCAGCCGCAGCGGATCGGGGCTGTCGGCCACCACCTGCCGCACCGCGAGTTCGCCGCCCCTGGCCTTGGCGCCCTCCGCGACGCAGACCAGCGTGAAGCGCTGGCCGCCGCGGGCGCGCTCGCGGCACACGCGCGCGACCTCCTCGATGTCGTAATCGAATTCCGGGATCAGGATGATGTCGGCGCCGCCGGCCACGCCGGCATAGAGGGCGATCCAGCCGGCGTAGCGCCCCATGGTCTCCAGGATCATCACCCGGTGGTGGCTCTGCGCCGTGGTGTGCAGCCGGTCGATCGCCTCGGTCGCGATGGCCACCGCCGTGTCGAAGCCGAAGGTGCGGTCGGTGTACATCAGGTCGTTGTCGATCGTCTTGGGCACGCCCACCATCGGGATGCCGGCCTGCTGCAGCCGGTGCGCGATCGACATGGTGCCGTCGCCGCCGATGGCGACCACCGCATCGAGCTTCAGGTCCTCGCGCACGTAGCGCACCACTTCGGCCGACACGTCGGCGTTGCCGCGCGCGTAGTAGGCGAAGGGATTGGCCTTGTTGCTGGTGCCGAGGATGGTGCCGCCGAGCGTCAGGATGCCGGACACGTCGGCGTAGCTGAGCCGCCGCACCTGCTGCTCGATCATGCCGGCGAAACCGTCGACGAAACCGAACACCTCGGCCCCCGCGTCCTGCATCAGGCTCTTGGCGACCGCGCGGATGACCGCGTTCAGGCCCGGGCTGTCGCCGCCCCCGGTGAGGATGCCGATGCGCTTGCGTCTGGACATGGGCGGCAATGATACGAGCCGCACCGTTGCCGGGAGGGGCCGGCCCGTGCCGGCCCTCCAGGATCCCCGCCTGCGCGGGGACGACCTCTTACTGCGACTGGCTCACCATGTAATCGACGGCGGCCTTCACGTCCGCGTCCGGCAGCGAGGTGTTGCCGCCCTTCGGGGGCATCATGCCCTTCTTGCCGGTGAAGCCGTTGATCGCGTGCTGGTACAGCGTGTCCTTGCCCTGGGCGATGCGCGGCTTCCATTCGGCCTTGTCGCCCGGCTTCGGCGCACCGGCGACGCTGGCGGCGTGGCACATGGCGCAGGTGCTGCTGTAGACCGTCTGGCCGCTGGCGCCCGCGCCCATGGCCGCGGTGTTGCTGGCGTCCGTGCCGGTGGAAGACGACGCCACCGTGCTGGAGGACTGGTCCGTCGTGCTGCTGGTGGTGGGCGCGGCGGCCATGTTGGTGCTGCTGTCGCTGGTGGACGGCGCCGTGGCCATGTTGGTGCTGCTGTCGCTCGTCGACGGCGCGGTGGCCATGTTGGTGCTGTTGTCGCTGGTCGAGGGCAGCGTGGCCATGTTGGAGTTGTCGGTCGACGCCGGCGCGGTCGTCGAGGGCGAGGTCGAGGCCGTGGTGTCGGCGGCGTTGTCGTCGTTGCGGCCGCAGCCGGCGAGCGCTGCGGCGACCGCGAGGGCCGTGGCGGCGAGCATGAGCTTCTTCATGGGACGTCTCCAGTTTCTGCTGACGATGAATCGGAAAATTCTAGGAGTGCACCTCTGCGGGCAGGCATCCCGTGCGTCTGCCATCCCTGTCCGACAAGCCCGGCAGCGCCGGCAGAATGCAAGCGGGCCGGCCTGCCCGGCAGGTCCCCCGTTGCGCCGCGGCATCGGAAGCCCTGCCGTTCACGTTCGTTGACGTTCGTTCATATTGCGTTCAGGCAGCGCAACCTAAGCTTCAGGCACAACGATCCCCGAAGGAGTCTTCCATGCTA
>NZ_DASSVG010000053.1:0-3976 GCF_035706265.1 Ramlibacter sp.
GTTCATGGTGCTGGTGCCGTGTTGCCAGGCCGAGGTGGCGGCCTGCCTGCGCATGAACAAGGCGCTCGCGTTGGCGCGCACGCCGCTCGCGGAGCTGTGGCGGCATCCGATCCACACCCGGGAGGTGGGCAGCCAGCTCACCAATGTGTTGCGTTGCCTGTACCTGGAAGCCATGGGCTACCAGGTGACGGTGACCGAACTGGTGGGCTGGGAGCACTCGCTGAAGAACGAGCTGATCCTGGCGCGCTGGACGGGCCAGCGCCGCCGCGCGTCGGCCGAGCGGCTGCGCGCGATCCTGGCGGAGTTCGGGCTGCAGGCGCTGGAAGAGCGGCGCTATCCGGGGCTGCCGGAGTTGGCGCCGGCGCCGGCCACGCCGGCGCAGTAGCCGCTTCTGCGTCGCCTCAGTAGTCGTCGGCCCGGCGGCCGCCGGTGGTGTGCGCCGGCGGATCCTTGGGCCGGGTGCGTTTCACGGCCGACAGGATGCCGATCCCGAACAGGACCACCGCACCGATCAGGATGTAGGTTTGCGGCACACCGGCCACCATCGCGCCCCAGGCGAGGCCGGCGATGACGATGATGAAGCCGATCAGGTAAAGCGCGAAGGACATAGCCAGTCTCCTTTGCGCGCCATTCTCTGCAGGGGCGACGGCAGGGCTTGTCGGAGCAGGCCTTGATTGCTGGTCAGCCAAAATTGGGGTCAGATTCCAATTTAAGATCGCCCGATGGCGAGACTTCCCCGGCTGACCGTTCCCGGCTACCCCCATCACATCATCCAGCGCGGCAACAATCGCCAGGCCATCTTCGGCGACAAGGCGGACTACGAGCTGCTGCTGTCCCTGCTCGACGAGCACGCGCGCAAGCAGCAGGTCGCCCTGCATGCCTACGTCCTCATGAGCAACCACATCCACCTGCTGGCCACGCCCCAGACGGTGGAGGGCATCCCGCAGATGATGCAGGCGGTGGGGCGGCGCTACGTGCGCAACTTCAACTTGCGCCACGCGCGCAGCGGCACGCTGTGGGAGGGCCGCTACCGCTCCACGCTGATCCAGGCCGAGCGCTACCTGCTGGCCTGCATGGTCTACATCGACCTCAACCCGGTGCGCGCCGGCATCGCCGCCGACCCGGGGGAATTTCCCTGGTCCAGCCACCAGCACTACATCGGCCGGCGCAGCGACAAGCTGGTCACGCCGCACCCCCTCTATTGGGAGCTGGGCAACACCCCCTTCGCCCGCGAGCAGGCCTATGCGGAACTGGTCCGCAACGGGATCAGCCAAGCGCAGCAGCAGGCCCTGACCGATTCGGCCTTGCGCGGCTGGGCCCTGGGCGAGCCGGATTACGTCGCCGAACTGCAGCGGCGCACCGAACGGCGGGTCGCGCGCTCCCAGGCAGGGCGCCCGCGCATGAAAGCAGCGGGTGATCTGTCCCCAATTCAACGGGAGGACATGACGAGCCAGAAATAATTGGAATCTGACCCCAATTATTTTTCTTGGCAGCGGTGCTGCGCTGCAGTATCTTCCGGGTTTCCCCTGAGACCTGAGGTTGCGCCCATGACCACGGCTGCCGAAATCGCCCATCTCCAAGAACACGGCCTGTACGCCGGCGCGAACGAGCACGACGCGTGCGGCGTCGGCTTCGTCGCCCACATCAAGGGCGAGAAGAGCCACAACATCGTCACCCAGGCGCTGAAGATCCTGGAGAACCTGGACCATCGCGGCGCGGTGGGCGCCGACAAGCTGATGGGTGACGGCGCCGGCATCCTGATCCAGATGCCCGATGCGCTGTACCGGGAAGAGATGGCGAAGCAGGGCATCGAGCTGCCGCCTCCCGGCGAGTACGGGGTGGGCATGATCTTCCTGCCTAAGGAGCACGCGTCGCGGCTCGCCTGCGTGCAGGAACTCGAGCGCGCGATCAAGGCCGAGGGCCAGGTACTGCTCGGATGGCGCGAGGTGCCGGTGGACCGCGAGATGCCGATGTCGCCCGCCGTGCGCGCCAAGGAGCCGATCATCCAGCAGGTGTTCGTGGGCCGCGGCACCGACGTGATCGTGCAGGACGCCCTGGAGCGCAAGCTGTACGTGATCCGCAAGACGGCCAGCGCCGCCATCCAGAGGCTGCGCCTGAAGCACTCCAAGGAGTACTACGTCCCCAGCTTCAGCAGCCGCACGGTGATCTACAAGGGCCTGCTGCTGGCCGACCAGGTCGGCGTCTACTACAAGGACCTGCAGGATCCGCGCTGCGTCTCCGCCCTGGGCCTGGTGCACCAGCGCTTCTCCACCAACACCTTCCCCGAGTGGCCGCTGGCTCACCCCTACCGCTACGTCGCCCACAACGGCGAGATCAACACGGTCAAGGGCAACTACAACTGGATGCGCGCGCGCGAAGGCGTGATGACGTCGCCGGTGCTGCAGGCCGACCTGAAGAAGCTCTATCCCATCAGCTTCCCCGACCAGTCCGACACCGCCACCTTCGACAACTGCCTCGAGCTGCTGACGATGGCCGGCTACCCGCTGTCGCAGGCCGTGATGATGATGATCCCCGAGCCGTGGGAGCAGCACACGCTGATGGACGAGCGCCGCAAGGCCTTCTACGAATACCACGCCTCCATGCTGGAGCCCTGGGACGGCCCGGCCTCCATCGTCTTCACCGACGGCCGCCAGATCGGCGCCACGCTGGACCGCAACGGCCTGCGGCCTTCCCGCTACTGCGTCACGGACGACGACCTCGTGATCATGGCTTCCGAATCCGGCGTGCTGCCGGTGCCGGAGAACAAGATCGTGCGCAAGTGGCGCCTGCAGCCCGGCAAGATGTTCCTGATCGACCTGGAGCAGGGCCGCATGATCGATGACGAGGAGCTGAAGTCCTCGCTCGCCAACAGCAAGCCCTACAAGCAGTGGATCGAGAACCTGCGCATCAAGCTCGACGACGTCGAGCCCAACGCGGTGGACATCCCGGTCTCCGAGCCGGCCGACCTGCTGGATCGCCAGCAGGCCTTCGGCTACACGCAGGAAGACATCAAGTTCCTGCTCGCCCCCATGGCCGCCGCCGGCGAGGAGGGCATAGGCTCCATGGGCAACGACAGCCCGCTCGCCGTGCTGTCGGACAAGAACAAGCCGCTGTACAACTACTTCAAGCAGCTGTTCGCGCAGGTGACCAACCCGCCGATCGACCCGATCCGCGAGGCGATCGTCATGTCCCTGGTGTCCTTCATCGGCCCGAAGCCGAACCTGCTGGACATCAACCAGGTCAATCCGCCGATGCGGCTGGAGGTCGGCCAGCCGATCCTCGACTTCGAGGACATGGGCAAGCTGCGCGGCATCGACGCCCGCACCCACGGCAAGTTCCGCAGCTACACGCTGGACATCACCTACCCCCTCTCCTGGGGCAAGGAAGGCGTGGAGGCCAAGCTCGCCTCGCTCAACGCCGAGGCCGTGGACGCGATCCGCAGCGGCAAGAACATCCTGATCATCAGCGACCGCGCCGCCTCGCCCACGCAGGTGGCCATCCCGGCGCTGCTGGCGCTCTCGTCGATCCACCAGCACCTGGTGCGCGAGGGCCTGCGCACCACGGCAGGCCTGGTGGTGGAAACGGGTTCGGCCCGCGAAGTGCACCACTTCGCGGTGCTGGCGGGCTACGGCGCCGAAGCCGTGCACCCCTACCTGGCGATGGAGACGCTGGTCTCCATCCACAAGGACCTGCCGGGCGAGCTCTCGGCCGACAAGGCGATCTACAACTACGTCAAGGCGATCGGCAAGGGCCTGTCGAAGATCATGTCCAAGATGGGCGTGTCGACCTACATGTCCTATTGCGGCGCCCAGCTGTTCGAGGCGATCGGCATCAACAGCGACACGATCGAGAAGTACTTCACCGGCACCGCCAGCCGCGTCGAGGGCATCGGCGTGTTCGAGATCGCCGAGGAGGCGATCCGCCTGCACCGCGCCGCCTTCGGCAACGACCCGGTGCTCGCCACCATGCTGGACGC
>NZ_DASSVG010000054.1:0-2064 GCF_035706265.1 Ramlibacter sp.
CGGGCCAGGTACTGCATGTTGGCCTTCTCGTTCCAGACCTGGTTGATGGCATCGAACGCGCCATTTTTGCGCTGCTCCGCCACGGTGATCTGGGTGAGCTTCAGGAAGTCCGCTTCCGGCATCACGTTCGTATAGAAGGCCCCGGTGGACATCGCCATGTCCACCACGCCCGTCTTCACCGCGTTGCCGACCTCGAAGGTGGGGATGGCGCGCGGCCCGCCGATGAAGTTGATCTGCAGCAGGCCCTTGCCTTCGGCGTTGAACTTCTGGATCCACGGCTGCAGGCGCTGCACGTAGATGCCGTTCTCGGCGAAGGCGCTCACGAGGCGCAGAGTCACTTCCTGCGCGGCCGCCCCGCCGGCGATGCCGGCCGCGAGCGCCGCCGCCCCGGCGCGGACGAACGTGCGTCTTTCCATGGTCTGGTCTCCTAAGGTGCAGGGACCTTAGCGGCAGGGGCCGCGCGGGTCAATTCAGAGAGACGCGAGCTCGCGTTCCAGCGCCGCGCCGCTGTCGTCGGCGAGCGCGGCCTGCGCCAGGTTGCGCAGCCGCGGGCCGCCGTCGGCGGTGTTCTCCAGCCGCGGCAGCGTCGCCATCAGGCGCTCGAAGCTGGACCAGCCGCGCGCGTGCGTGTCGCCGTAACCCTTCACCAGCCGCTGGGCGCGTGCCACTTCCAGCGCCAGCGCGGGCTGCGCGGCGGCCAGGCGCTGGACGTGAGCCAGCCACGTCTCGATGTGCTGCTGCTCCTCGCGAAACCGCAGCGAGCGCGGGCGCAGCGGGCGCAGGGCGGCGATGGCGTACAGCAGCAGGTAGCCGCGCAGCGTGCTGGTGCGCACGACCTTGCCCTTGCGCGTCGCGGGTTCCAGCACGCGCCGGGCAAGCGCGGAGGACAGCAGCCAACGCCCGAGCGACTCCGGCAGGATGTCCGCGATCTCCTGCGGCCGCGGGTGCATGAATTCGCCGATTTCGAGCAGCTGCGCGTCGGCGAGGCGCACCTCGGAGGCGACGCGCTCGAAGCGGCTGCGGCGCGTCTTGAGGTCGGCCACGCGGATCGCGTCCTCGTAACTCATCCAGAGGGCGAGATGGCGGGCGGTTTCGTGCAGCAGCTCGGAGGGCGCGTTGCGCAGGGGCGCGAGGCGGTCCAGCAGTTGCGCGGCGTAGGGCGGGTCCTGGTAGTCCGCGAGCCGCAGCACGCCGGCGCGCAGCACCTCGTGGACTGCCGTGGGGAACTCGGTGACGATGCGTTGCTCCAGCGTAGCCAGCCGAGGGCCGAGCCGGGTGGGTGGTGGAGTGTCATTCCCGCGCAGGCGGGAATCCAGCGCGGCCTCGAACCCGGCCCCGAAAGCCCGCAGGCTCGCCTCCACGCCCACCCCGCCGCGCCGGATCGTCTCCTCGAACGCTTGCTTCCCGAAGGGCAGCGCCCCCGAGGCGGCCAGCGCCCCGCACAGCGCCGCCGCGATCGGCGCGCCTGCGCGCTCCGCCACCTGCGCGAAATCCGCCGCCACCAGCCGGTGCGCAGCCGCCTGCGCGCCCTGCAGCAGCTTGTCCGCATCCACCCGCGCGTCTCCGAGCGCGGTGCGCTCGGCCATCGAGTACACGCGATGCGTCGACGTCACCAGGGTCGTGCGCGCCGGCGTCACCAGCCCGCGCTGCAGCGCCCGGCCGGCCTCCATGAGCTCGGATGCGATCACCACGTCGACCTCGCCCGGCACCGGCGCCAGGGCCAGCACCGGCTGCGCCCCGCCGGGCACGGCGCTGCGCGGGAACATCTCGATGTAGTAGAGCGTTGCGCCGGTGCGCTGCGCCACGCCGGGCACCGAAGTGGCCTGGGCGACGAAGCCCTCGTGCTCCGCCAGGTCCACCAGCCAATCGGCCAGCACCCCGCCGCCTTCGCCGCCCATGGCGAGCAGGGCGATGGAGATGGCGCGCGGTTCGTTCATGCCGCCAGCCCTTCCAGCCGGCGCTCGATGCGCCGTTGCAGCCAGCCGATCACCGCGCCGCGCACGCGCTGGCGCCAACGTTCCCAGCGCGTCGGGTTGTTCACGATCGAGGCGCGATAGAACGAGG
>NZ_DASSVG010000055.1:0-13081 GCF_035706265.1 Ramlibacter sp.
TCGCTGTAGCCCGAGCCGCCCACGGTGACGTTGCCGCCCAGGATGGCCGCCGTGGCCTCGCCGCCCCCCCGGAACGCCACGTAGTTGATCCTGGAGGGATCCACGCCCACTTCGCGCGCCAGCATGGCCGCGGCGATGTGCTCGGTGGAGCCGCGCGAACCGCCGCCCCACTTGACGCTGCCGGGGTCCTTCTTCAGCTGGGCGACCACGTCGGCCATCGTCTTGAACGGCGAGTTGGCCGGCAGCACGTAGACGTTGTACTCGCTGGTCAGGCGCGCCAGCGGCGTGGCCGTGTGCAGGTCCACCGGCGGCTTGCCGGTGATGATGCCGCCCAGCATCACGGCGCCCATCACCATCAGCGCGTTCGGGTCGCCCTTGCTGCCGTTGACGAACTGGGCCAGGCCCAGCGCGCCGGCGGCGCCGCCCTTGTTGTCGTAGCTCACGCTGTCGGCGGCCTTGGCGTCGATCAGGGCCTTGCCCAGCGCGCGGCCGGTCGTGTCCCAGCCGCCGCCCGGGTTGGCGGGGATCATCATCTTCAGGTTGGCGGCGGCACGGGCCGACAGCGGCAGCGCACCGGCGGCCGCCAGCGCGGCCATCGTCTTCAGGAAATCGTTGCGACGCATCTTGTTGTCTCCAGGGTTGGACCCCGGGATGGTGGTTCGCGACGCTGTCATTCGGCTGTCCGCAGCACTAGGGAAAACACTAAGATCCTGCCGGTTTATGGTTGACGGGATGAAGCTCCTCCTGGTCGAAGACGACCCTTCCATGCAGACGGCGCTGCAGCGCACGCTGACCAAGCGCGGCATGGAAGTGCAGGTGTGCAGCGACGGCCGGCTGGCGCTGGAGCGCTGGAAGAAGGAGCCGCCGGACTTGGTGCTGCTGGATCTCACCCTGCCCGGCATGGACGGCCTGCTGGTGCTGGAGGAGGCGCGCCGCAGCGGGCTGGCCACGCCGGTGCTGATCCTCACTGCACGCGGCACCGTGGGCGATCGCGTGATGGGCCTGAACAGCGGCGCCGACGACTACCTGCCCAAGCCCTTCGACCTCGACGAACTGGAGGCGCGGCTGCGCGCCCTGCATCGCCGCCGCGCACCGCCCGGCCAGGCCGCGAGCGCGGACCCCGGGATCGGCGGCTTGCACTGGGACCGCGAGAGCGGCGCCATCCACTTCCGCGACGAGATCCTCGAACTGGCCCCGCGCGAGGCCGCGCTGCTGCAGGCCCTGCTTGCGCGCCCCGGCCACGCCGTGCCCAAGGAGCGCCTGTTCGAGCTGGTCTTCCCCGGCGAGACCGAGGTGCAGTACGAGGCGATCGAGGTGGTGGTGTACCGCCTGCGCAAGAAGCTCGCCCACACCGGCGTGAAGCTGGTGACGCTGCGCGGGCTGGGTTACCTGCTCAAGGCCGGAGAGTGAGTACCCCACGGCCGGTCTCGCTGCGGCGCTACCTGCTGGCCGGCATCCTGGTGCCGGTGGGGCTGGTGATCGCCGTCAACGCCGCCACGCTGTACCGCAAGACGCTGGACGCGGTGAACACGGCCTACGACCGCACCCTGCTCGCCTCGGCCAAGTCGATCGGCGAACAGCTCGACGTGCACGGCTTCGACGAGAACGCGGTGCTGCGCGCCACCGTGCCCTATTCGGCGCTGGAGGCCTTCGAGGCCGACCTGCAGACGCGCATGTACTACCGCGTCTCCAACCTCCATGGCCAGCTGGTCTCCGGCTTCGGCGACCTGCCGTTCTGGCAGGGCCGCATCCCCGCGCAGCCGCCCTACGCGGCGCTGGTCAACTTCTACGACACCACCTTCCGCGACAACCCGGTGCGCGTGGCCGTGCTGCTGCAGCCGGTGGCCGCGCCCGACGGCCGCGGGATGGCCGTGATCCAGGTGGCCGAGACGCTGGAGCTGCGGCGGCGGCTCACGCGCCGCATCCTGTTCGACTTCCTCTGGCAGCAGGCCGCGCTGGTGGGCGTGATCGCACTGGTGGTGCTGGTGGTCGTGCAGGGCGCGACGCGGCCCGTGCGGCGCCTGAGCGGCGAGATGCGGGCGCGCCCGGCGGGCGACCTGACGCCGATCTCCGCCGAGGGCGCGCCGCGCGAACTGCTGCCGCTGGTGGATGCGACCAACGGCGTGATGGCGCGCCTCGCACACATGCTGGAGAACCAGAAGCGCTTCGTGCGCGACACCTCGCACCAGCTGCGCACGCCGCTGGCCGTGCTGAAGGCGCAGGTGCAGTCGGCGCTGCGCGGCGACGTGGAGCCGCGCCAGGCGCTGCAGGAGATCCGCGACACGGTGGATCGCGCGACGGTGCTGGCCAACCAGATGCTCTCGCTGGCCAAGGTGGAACAGCTGCGCACCCAGGGCGAGGACCAGGTCAACGACCTCGCGCAGGCGGTGCGCAACGTGGCGCTGGAGCTCGCGCCCCTGATCGCCGACAAGGACCTCGATTTCGAGATCGACACCGCGCCGGCGCCGGTGCGCGGCCACGAATGGATGTTGCGCGAGCTGGCGCGCAACCTGCTGCACAACGCCGTGAAGCACACGCCGCGCGGCCGCGCGCTCTCGGTGCGCGTGACTGCGGATGCGGAAGGCGCGGCCTTCGTGGTGAGCGACAGCGGCCCGGGGCTGCCGGAAGAGCTTCAGCCGCGCCTGTTCCAGCCCTTTTCCGCCGGCGACGTGCGCAGCGGCTCCGGGCTGGGCCTGGCGATCTGCCAGGAGATCGTGCGTGCGCTCGGCGGCACGATCGCGTTGCAAAACCGTGAAAACGACAGCCGCACGGCCGGCCTGGACGCCACCGTCCGCCTGCCGCTGGCGGAAAATCCTTCCTGAATGGACAGGATCCGAATCGACAAATGGCTGTGGGCGGCGCGCTTCTACAAGACGCGCAGCCTGGCCACGGAGGAGATCGACCTCGGCCGGGTCTCGATCAACGGCCAGGAGGCCAAGCCGGCGCGCGAGGTGAAGGTGGGTGACACCGTCGCCATGCGGCGCGAGGGCCTCACGCGCACCGTGGTGGTCAAGGGCCTGTCCGGCGTGCGCGGGCCGGCCCCGGTGGCCCAGCAGTTGTACGAGGAGACGGCCGAGAGCCGAGCGGAACGCGAGCGCGCGCTGGAGCAGCGCCGCTTCGCCCGCGAGCCGGCACTGGCGATCGAGCACGGACGCCCCACCAAGCGCGGCCGCCGCGAGCTGGAAGAGGCCCGCCGCGCCGGCTGGGGCGACCGCTGGAGCGCCTCGATCGACGACGAACCGTCGAAGCGGTGAAGAGGGCGGGCGCAACACCCGCGTGCTTCCACTCTTCCGCAAAGCCCTGCCCCATGCTCTACTCGCGCGCGTCGCAACGAGGAGACTCTCCATGAGCATGAAAAAGTGGGCCGCGGCCTTCGCCACCGTCCTGGCCTTCGCCGGCGCCGCGCACGCGCAGCAGTTCTTCCGCATCGGCACCGGCGGCACCGCGGGCACCTACTACCCCGTGGGCGGCATGATCGCCAACGCCGTTTCGCAACCGGGCAAGATCGTCGCCACGGCGCAGGCGAGCAACGGCTCGCTCGCCAACGTCAACGCCATCGCCGGCGGCTCGCTGGAAGCGGGCCTGTCGCAATCCGACGTCGCCACCTGGGCCTACACCGGCACCGGCGCCTTCGAGGGCAAGCCCAAGGTCACCGACCTGCGCCTGATCGCCAACCTCTATCCCGAAAGCATCCACCTGGTGGTGAAGAAGGGCTCGGGCATCAAGAGCGTGGCCGATCTCAAGGGCAAGCGCGTCGCGCTCGACGAGCCCGGCTCCGGCACGCTGATCGACGCCCGCATGGTGCTGGCTGCGTACGGCGTGAAGGAATCCGACATCAAGCCGGACTACATCAAGCCCAACCAGGCCGGCGACAAGCTGAAGGACGGCTCGCTCGACGCCTTCTTCTTCGTCGGCGGCGCCCCCGCCGGCGCCATCGCCGAACTGGCCTCCAGCGGCACGGGCATCGAACTGGTGCCGCTGGCCGGCCCGCAGGCCCAGGCGCTGCTGAAGTCCAGCCCCTGGTTCGCCACCGACCACATCCCCGCCGGCACCTACAAGGACGTGCCCGCCGTCGACACGCTGGCCGTCGGCGCGCAGCTGGTGACCAGCGCGAAGATCCCGGCCGACACCGTCTACCAGATCACCAAGGCCATGTACGGCGAAGCGGCGCAGAAGGCGCTCGCCGCCGGCCACGCCAAGGGCAAGCTGATCACCAAGGAGAACGCGGTCAAGGGCGCGGGCATCCCGTTCCATCCGGGCGCGGAGAAGTTCTACAAGGAAGCCGGCCTGATCAAGTAAGGGGACATGCCGTCACCCCCGCGCAGGCGGGGGCCCGGAGCACGCGCGCAGCGCGTGAGACCCCTGGATCCCCGCCTGCGCGGGGATGACGGTGGGACGGGGAGGCGGGGCCTCCCTGTTCTTTTTGGAGCGACGATGAACACGCAAGCCGCGCTCGACGAGCGCAAGCTGCAGGAACTGGAAGAGAAGTTCGATCCCGAGATGCGCTTCCGGCCCACGGTGGAGCCGGCCACGTGGATCGTGATGGCGCTGCTGATCGTCCTGTCCTGCTTCCACTACTGGACGGCCGGCTTCGGCCTGCTGCGCGAGACCACCCACCGCGGCGTGCACCTCGCCTTCGTGCTGGGGCTGATCTTCCTGGTCTTCCCGCGCACCCGGCGCGCCTACGACGCGGCAGCGCAGACCGGCTGGCACAGCCCGGGCGGCGTGCCCTGGTACGACTGGCTGCTGGCGCTCGCCTGCGCCGCCAGCGTGCTCTACATCCCCTGGATCTTCGACGACCTCGCCTTCCGCGTCGGCAATCCCGGCCTCGCCGACGTCGTGTTCGGCTCGATCCTGTTCGTCACGCTGATCGAGGCGACGCGCCGCTCCATGGGCTGGCCGCTGCCGCTGATCGCGCTCGGCTTCACGGCCTATGCGCTGGCCGGCCCGCTCTTCCCCGGCCTGCTGAAGCACGCCGGCGCGAGCTGGAGCCAGATGATCAACCACCAGTACCTCACCAGCCAGGGCATCTACGGCGTGGCGGTGGGCGTGGTGGCGACCTACGTCTTCCACTTCGTGCT
The DNA here is from genome assembly GCF_035706265.1 of Ramlibacter sp. Lineage (GTDB taxonomy): Bacteria > Pseudomonadota > Gammaproteobacteria > Burkholderiales > Burkholderiaceae_C > Ramlibacter. The sequence goes on from NZ_DASSVG010000055.1 coordinate 5,082, forward strand.
TTTCGGCGTGATGGCGACGCGCATCGGCCTCGGCCAGCTGTTCCTCGACCTCGCGGCGAGCATCGCCGGCCGCTATGCCGGCGGGCCCGCCAAGGTGAGCGTGTTCGGCTCGGCGATGTTCGGCATGCTCTCGGGCTCCTCGGTGGCCAACGCGGTGACCGTGGGCTCGCTCACCATCCCCGCGATGATCCGCGTCGGCTACCGGCGCGAGTTCGCCGGCGCGGTGGAGGCCGCCTCCTCCACCGGCGGGCAGATCACGCCGCCGGTGCTGGGCGCCGCCGCCTTCCTGATGGTGGAGTTCCTCAACGTCCCCTACCAGACCATCATCGCCGCCGCCGTGGTGCCCGCCTTCATGCACTTCTTCGGCGTGTTCATGCAGGTGCACTTCGAGGCCAAGCGCTACGGGTTGCGGGGACTCACCGAGGAGGAAATGCCGAAGCTGCGCGAGTCGCTGAAGCAGCGCTGGCCGACGCTGATCCCGCTGTTCCTGCTGGTGGGCATCCTCGTGTCCGGCCGCACTCCCTATCTCGCGGCCTTCACCGGCATCAGCTCCTGCGTGATCGTGGGCCTGACCACCAAGACGAGCGGCAACCGGCCGGCCAACTGGGCGCTCTTCGTCGTGCTGCACGTGCTGCTGATGCTGATCGGCTTCGCCGAGCTCGGGGCCGACACCGACCGCATCAAGATCGCGCTGTTCGCCACCGGCGTGGTGCTCGCCCTCGCCGGCTGGAAACTGGCCGGCATCACCGGCCGCATCGGGCACGGCGTGGTGGTGGAGGCGTTCGAGACCGGTGCCAAGTACGCGCTGGCGGTCGGCGCGGCGGCTGCCACCGTGGGCATCGTGATCGGCGTGGTCACGCTCACCGGGGTGGGCTTCAAGATCAGCTTCATCATCACGGGCTGGGCGCAGGCCATCGCGACGACGGTCTCCGCCGTGCTGCCGGCTTTCCTGGCGGACCCGCGCAGCCTGACGCTGTTCGCGGCGCTGGCGATGACGGGCGTCGTCTGCGTCCTCATGGGCTGCGGCATCCCGACCACGGCCAACTACATCATCATGGTCACGGTCGCCGCGCCGACGCTGGTGCAGCTGGGCGTGCAGCCGCTGGTGGCGCACTTCTTCGTCTTCTACTACGGCGTGCTGGCGGACATCACGCCGCCGGTGGCGCTCGCGGCCTATGCTGCAGCGGGCATGGCGGGCAGCGATCCGTTCAAGACCGGCAACATGGCCTTCCGCCTCGGTTTGGCCAAGGCCCTGGTGCCCTTCGTGTTCGTGTTCTCGCCCTCGCTGCTGCTGGTGGCCAAGGGCTTCACGGTCTACGACTTCGCGGTCACCTTCGCCGGCTGCGTGCTGGGCATCGTGGTGCTGGCGGCGGCGCTCAGCCGCTTCTTCCTGGTCGAGATGAAACGCTGGGAACAACTGCTGTGCCTCGCGGCCGCGCTGCTGCTGATCGCACCGGGCCTGTGGGTGAGCATGGCCGGCGTGGCGCTCGTAGTGCCCGTGCTGCTGCGCCAGCTTGCAGCACGGCGGCAAGCGGGCGTGCCGCTGGCCGCCGGGCTGGACGTCAGATACCGCTGACCTGTGCTCCCGCCCGAGGCTGGCAAGGTCTCCCCCGCCCCGCCCCCGATACTCCCCGCACTGCAGTCACACGGACAAGCGAGCGCAGGGTAGTACAGGGAAGAACGAAGGCGAGCGGGCAGGACAAGCCGGCCGCCGAAGAACGACAAGGACGATCTGGGAGCACGCAAGCCGCCTTCGGGCGGCTTTTTTTTATTTCGCCCGCCGCTCGCGCGCGCGCCGCACCTGGCGGCTCTCGTTGGCGCGGCGCTGCGCCTCCTCCTTCTGCCGCTTCTTCTCGCGCCACTTGCGCGACAGCAGGCGCGCCACGATGAAGGTGACCACGCAGGTGAGGACGAGGATGAAGGTGCTGGCGAAATCGGAAGGCATGGCGCCTCGCAAAAGGAAGAAGGCCGCGCGGGGCGGCCTTCGGGTCTTGGCGGAGCGGGGGAGTGTCACCCCCGCGCCGGATCGGGCTTTGCGGGGATTCTACCGGCGCCCGCCGGTTCGTCCGCCGTGGCGCGAATCGCCTTTCGGTCGCGGAGTCGCTCAGTCGATGTCGATGTCGAACGTCGCCGAACCACCGAGTTCCGGGCTGCTCGAGAACGCCCGGACCCTGGAAGGCGGCGTGCTCCAGGTGTGGTCGGAGTTGCTCGGATCCTTGGCGCCACCGCCGCCGAAGTTCTGCAGGAACGTCCAGACGAAGCTCGCGTCACCCATGACCGCCGTGCCGACCACGCAGTCCGGGATGGCCGTCGTGCCGTCGCAGGACTGGCCCGCGAAGGGGCCCTTGGCGAACGTGCCGTTCTGGTAGGCGACCGTGATCGTCTGGTGCGCCTGGACCCGGTCGGTCCCGTCGACGCGCCAGCGGCCGCCCAGGCGCGTGTAGCGGGCCCGGATGATGACGATGGGCTCGCTGGCCACCACCGAGACCTTGCCCTTGCCGGCGTTCGCCGACACCACGCTGTTCGCGTCGAGCACCCGGTAGTCGAAGCCGAACGTGCCCGTGGAAGGCGGCACGAAATTGACGACGCCGCTCACCGGCGTGGGCTGCGCGCCGAGCGCGGCCGGCCAGTTGGTGATCTCCGCGTTGCGGACGTCGGCCGCGCCATCCGGATCGCTCGCGGTCGCGAGGAGGTTCATGGTCACGGGCTTGGTCGCCACGGCGCCGGACGCCGTGTCGCCGGCGACCGGCGCGTCGTTGACCGGCTTGACCTCGATAGCGACGGCGCCGGGATTGGAGTCCGGTACGGTGTCCACGGCGATGGAAACCCGGTAGCTGATGCTGTCGGTGCCGCTGGCATTGGGCTGGGGCTGGTACTTCAGGAAGCCGTTGGACACCGAGGCCGTGCCGATCCGGCCGGCGCTGGTGAGCGTGACGCTGACCGGAAGCAGGTTCCGCTCGACCACGTCGCGCAGGTTCTCGACGGTCCCGTTGATCTGCACCGTGTCGTTGGCCAGCAGGTCGAGGGTGGCCTCGGCGCCGGCCGCGCAAGCGCTGGCAGGCCCGTCGCTGCAGTCCTCCATCAGCGAGAGGCTGTCGTTCACCGCGATCGGCGGTCCGATCAGCTGGGTGGCGCCGTGCTTGGTGTCCGTGAACCGCAGGCCGACGCCGCCCTTGGAAGACACGACCTGCACCTGCGCCGGCGCCGCCTTGAGGCCGTGGACCTTGGCGCTGTTGCCGACCAGTTCGACGCCCGAGCCCGCACCGACGCCGATCGTGGATCCATCGCTGCCGGGGCCGAAGCCGGCGAGCGTCAGCACCGCCGTCGGATCGCTGGAAGTCGCCTGCACCGTGAGCGTGCCCCCGAGCGGCCCGTCGAAGCTGGCGGTGGGAATCCGCACGTCGTCGGTCACGGCGCGCAGCGCATACACGGGCGCCACGTGGCCGGAGGCGTCCAGCGCGGAATCGTCCACGATGCAGACGTGGCTGGGCGGCAGGCCACCGGGCGAGGCCTGTCCCCAGTACTGGTTGTTGCCCTCGCTGTTCTCCATCGGGATCGGGGTGCCGGGCGGCGCGCCGTAGGGCGGCGGATTGATGACGGTCTCGCCGGTGTCCGGCTTCGTGCCGATCGCGCCGGCACAGGGCTGCGGATAGAACGACAGCAGCGGCTTGACGTTCTCGGGCTGCGGGGTGCCCGGGATGCGTGCCCGCACCGTGGGTGCGGCAACGGCGAACACGTCGAGGTCGGTGACGTTCCCGCTGGCGTCCGCATGGTAGACCGCCCGCGTTCCATTCAGCTGGGCCGGCAGCGTCCCGCCCATCAGCCGGCCCGCCACGCTGAAGTTGGTTTCGCCGTCGATCGTGTAGATCACGCGGCCGTTGTGGTCGGGGGAAGGCTCCCGCACCTCGATCCGGAAGGTGTTGTGGTCGCGCCCGGGCGTCTGCGACCCATCCACGTTGTTGGCCGTGAACTTCCCGAGCGGACTGCCGGTGATGGGACCGACGCGGCTCGGGTCGGCCAGGTACTTCTTTCCGGTGCCCGGATCGGCCGTGGCCGTGGCGCTCGTGCCGCGCGCGACGTCGAAGAAGGGGTCGGTGCCGCGCGGCATGGAGATCAGGTCCGGCATCGGCGGCAGCTCGGGCCCGCCGGCCACGGCGGAGGGCAGCAGGAACGGGCCCAGCGTGCCGCCCAGGGTGCATTCGAAGGTGTCCGGGCAGCCGATGCCGATGTCGATGGTCTCGAAGATCCGCTCGCCCTGGGGCTGGTCGAAGAAGGTGACGTCCATGAAGGGCGTGACCACGCGGTAGTCGCCGTCGAAGGGCAGGTTCCGGATGTCCAGGCGATGGCGCGAAAAGACGGTGTGGCCGCCGTCGGGAATGGCTTCGAGCGCGAGCACCAGCCGGGCGCGGAAGCCCCGGGCGTCATCCCTCAGCGCGTTGTCGGCGACATAGTAGAAGTGCTCCTCGAAGAAGTTGTCGGGAAAGGACTCGGGCAGGCCGTTGGCAGGCCCCTCCGGCGGCGCGATCACGCACCAGCCACCATCCCACTCGGCCTGCGTCGACAAGTCGCAGAACTCCAGCGTGACCCCCGTGCGGTCCTGGAACCAGGCGGGGAACCCGCCCGCGGTCGGCACCGGGCTGGGGGGCCCCGCGCGTTCGAGAGCCGCGTGCGCCGTGCCGGCGGCCGCGCACGCGAGCACGACGGCCGCTGCGATGATGGTTGGTCTGGTTTGCATCACATTCCTCCGGTGTGGAAAGGCGCAGCAAGCCGGGGCCGGTGGGGATGAGGGGACGGGGTGGTCGCGGCAGGCGTGTGCCGCGGAGATGCGGCAACAGGGGCCATCCGCAGGAATCCGGGCCGGTGGAGTGCCGGCGCGGATCGGGAACAGGTTCATCTCCAGGGGCCAAAACTTCCTCCGCCCAGGACGCACTTCGACGAAAGTGCGTACGAATGCTTACGCAAATACCAAGCCTGATAACAATGGTTCCAATTCGCAACTCGGCCTGGGACTAGTTGGCGCGCACTAGCCCTGGGAAGGCGATGGGGAGGGGAGAAATGGGGGAAGAACCTGGGGGAGGTCCCCGGGGTTGGGGACCCAAGCCCCAGTGTCCCCCAGGCCCGCAGCGCGCAAGAAGGGGCGCCGGGCCGCAAGGCGCAGGCGGTGCCTGCCGGGATGGGGGAAGCGTGTCACGCGTCGGGCCGAGCGGCCGACTGCCCTGCTGATTGCAAGGCTCACGCCAGGGCGCCGCGCGCTGGCTTCCATGCGTGGGGACGCACGACGCACTGGAAGACGGGGGGAAGGAAGGCAGCCTGCGTGGCAGACTGGCGGAGCGAGAGGGATTCGAACCCTCGATGCAGGTTTTGGCCCGCATACTCCCTTAGCAGGGGAGCACCTTCGGCCTCTCGGTCATCGCTCCGAAGGATGGGGATGATACAGCAAAGTGCGGCGGGCCGAGCTGGCCCCCGCCTGACGCGGGGGCGGCCGCGCACGCGCCGCTTACGCGGCCGGCTGGTCGAGGTCGAAGGCGCGATGCAGCGCCCGCACCGCCAGCTCCATGTACTTCTCGTCGATCACGACCGAGGTCTTGATCTCGCTGGTGGAGATCATCTGGATGTTGATGCCCTCCTCGGCCAGCGCGCGGAACATCTTGGAAGCGATGCCCACGTGGCTGCGCATGCCGATGCCGACGATGGAGACCTTGCAGATGCGCGTGTCGCCCTCGATGCGGTCGGTGCCCAGCGTGGCCGCCACCTTGGTCTTCAGCACGTCGAGCGTGCGCGCGTAGTCGTTGCGGTGCACCGTGAAGCTGAAGTCGGTGCGGCCGTCGTGGCTGACGTTCTGGATGATCACGTCGACCTCGATGTTGGCCTCGGCCACGGCGCCGAGGATCTGGTATGCGATGCCGGGACGGTCAGGCACGCCCAGGATCGAAATCTTGGCCTCGTCGCGGTTGAACGCGATGCCGGAAACGACGGCTTGTTCCATCTTCTCGTCTTCCTCAAAAGTGATCAGCGTGCCGGACTTCGCCTCTTCCTCGATCGGGATGTCCCACGGGGTGAAGCTGGATAGCACGCGCAGCGGGACCTGGTACTTGCCCGCGAATTCGACGGAGCGGATCTGCAGGACCTTGGAGCCCATCGAGGCCATCTCCAGCATTTCCTCGAAGCTCACGGTGGTGAGGCGACGCGCCTCCGGCACGACCCGCGGGTCGGTGGTGTAGACGCCGTCCACGTCGGTGTAGATCAGGCACTCGGCGGCCTTGAGTGCCGCCGCCACCGCAACCGCGGAGGTGTCGCTGCCGCCGCGGCCGAGCGTGGTGACGTTGCCCTGCGGATCCACGCCCTGGAAGCCGGTGATGATCACCACCTTGCCCTCGGCGAGTTCCTTGCGCACCCGCTTGTCCTCGATCGATTCGATGCGGGCCTTGGTGTACGCGTCGTTGGTGTGGACGGGCACCTGCCAGCCGGCAAAGCTGACCGCCGGCACGCCCTCGGCTTGCAGCGCCAGCGCCAGCAGGCCCACCGACACCTGCTCGCCGGTGGAGGCCAGCATGTCGAGCTCGCGCTGCGCGGCGGCATCGGTCTTCGCCGGCGCGACTTCCTTGGCCAGGCCGAGCAGGCGGTTGGTCTCGCCGCTCATGGCGCTGGGCACCACCACCATCTGGTGACCGGCGCGCACCCACTTGGCCACGCGCTTGGCCACGTTGCGGATGCGCTCGGTCGAGCCCATCGACGTGCCGCCGTATTTGTGAACGATCAATGCCATCGGAACGGGGAAGGAGAAGCGACCGCGCGAGCAGCCGGGGAAGTCGGGCCCGCGCGCGAGCGGGCCGCGCGCGGAGCTCGGGATTATACCTAGCCAGTCAGTGGCTCCTTACCGCCGGCATGCGTCAGCCCGGCCTAAAGATCCCACCTAATTCTTAGGGGTCATCCCCCAGGCACCTTGGTCGGAGGGGCCGCGGCACCTTCCCCGGCGAGTCCTTTTGTATCAAGAAGCACCTTCGGGCGTCGCCGGTAACAGAACCCAGCGACGTTTCCCCAATGTCGCGGCTCGTTGGGGGTCTTCCCCCACCAGCTTCGGGGGGTGGGTGTCGCCCGGCACCTTCGTCCCCCAACAAAACGTACTCATTCGTATTCTTCCAGGTACTTTCCCGACATGGCACGTTCGCTGCGTAACAGGTCCTTGCAGGAACCGACCTGGTGTTGCACGGAGCAACGCCAGCCAACTACCGATGAAATGGGGACGACCCGTATGAAGACGAAACTGCAAGCGATTTCCGCCGCAGTCCTGCTGGCGATGGCCGCAGCTGCACCCGCCCAAGCCGGCCTCGAAAGGGTCGGCCCGGTCAACAATGCGCCCACCGTCGGCGGCTACCCGGCGTGGTACCAAGACCGCACCGGCGTCACGCTGGAGTTCTGCGATCTCACGACGCAGGCCGAATGGGATGGCGGCTGGTGCCTGCTGGCGCTGCCGGACGGCCCGGAAGGCGGCCTGCCGGAAGTCTTCCCGGACAACTTCTTCGAGGAGCACTTCTACTTCGACGCCACCAACGTGCTGCTCGACGACGCCTTCGAACTGAGGGCCCGCCTGGTGATCGCGCTCGAAGCGGCCTTCGCGGTCGAGAAGCCGATCGAGGGCGACCAGATCGTCTTCGCGCGTCACCGCCTCGACATCCGTCCGCTGCCCTTCGATGGCGACTACCGGGTGATCACGCCTTTCACCGACGTCACCTACCGCAACCAGGCGGCGGGCGAACGCATCTTCGACACCGAGGACTTCGGCATCAACTGCGACAGCTTCGAGTGCTCGCTCAACGGCAAGATCGGCCCCTTCCTGCTGCCCTCGCCGACGGCTGGCGGCAACGAAGTGCCCCCGATGCCCGACCTGCAGAGCTCGCCTCCTGGCACGTACCCGTTCTATGACTCGATGGTGGCGCTCAACGGCGGCCCGACCGCCGCCCCTGGCACCGGCAAGAAATACATTGCCGACCCGGCCCGTG
>NZ_DASSVG010000056.1:0-2325 GCF_035706265.1 Ramlibacter sp.
CGATGTCCGAGTGCGCGCGCTTCACACCGTTGTGCACCGGATGCAGGCGATGGCCCGCGACGCCAGGCAGCACCGCCTGCACGTCTTCCGGCAGCACGCGATCGCGTCCGTCGATGTAGGCCCAGGCGCGCGCGCAATGCAGCAGCGCGAGCGCGGCGCGCGGCGACAGGCCGGCGAGGTAGTTGGGCGAGCGGCGGGTGTGCTCCACGATGGCCTGTACGTAGTCGAGCAGCGCCGGCGCCACGTGCACCCGCTGCACGCCGGCCTGCAGCTCCACCAGCTCGGCGGGCGTCATGCAGGCAGCAAGGCTCGCCAGCAGGTCGCGGCGGTCGGTGCCGAGCAGCAAGGCGCGCTCGGCGCCGCGGTCGGGATAGCCGAGCTCGATGCGCATGGTGAAGCGGTCGAGCTGCGACTCGGGCAGCGGGAAGGTGCCCACCTGCTCGGAGGGATTCTGCGTGGCGATGACGAAGAACGGCGACGGCAGCTTGCGCGTCTCGCCTTCGGCCGTCACCTGGTGCTCTTCCATCGCCTCGAGCAGCGCGGACTGCGTCTTGGGCGTGGCGCGGTTCACCTCGTCGGCCAGGATCACCTGCGCGAAGATCGGCCCGGGGTGGAACTTGAAGCTGCCGCTTTCGCGCTCGTAGACGGAGACGCCGATGATGTCGGCCGGCAGCATGTCGCTGGTGAACTGGATGCGCTGGAAATCGAGCCCGAGCGAGCGCGCCAGCACGTGGGCCAGCGTGGTCTTGCCCACGCCGGGCAGGTCCTCGATCAGCAGGTGGCCGCGCGCCAGCAGGCAGGCGAGCGCCAGCCGGACCTGCAGCTCCTTGCCGAGGATGATGCCGCCCGCGGTGTCGATCACCCGCCGGATCGCGCCGCGCGCCGTATTTTGTGGTTGGAATTCAGGCTTCAGCAGCATGCGGCGATTGTACTTGATGCGCTAAGATGCCTGCCTGATGTCTGCGGCATCCGCCTCTGCGGCATTTGTCACGCACCCCGACTGCCTCAAGCACGACATGGGGGCCCACCACCCGGAGCGCCCGGCGCGGCTCAGCGCGATCGAGGACCAGCTCATCGCTTCGGGCATAGCGCAGCACCTTACGCGCTACGAAGCGCCGCTCGCTACCGACGAGCAGCTCGCGCGCGTGCACCCTGCGGACTACGTGCGCGCGATCCGCGACGCGGCGCCGCAATCCGGCACGGTGCACCTGGACCCGGACACGGCCATGAACCGCTGGACCCTGCAGGCGGCGCTGCGGGCCGCGGGCGCGGCGGTGCTCGCCACCGACCTGGTCCTGACGGCGAAGCACGATGCGGCGTTCTGCAGCGTGCGGCCGCCGGGCCACCACGCCTGCCGCGCGCGGCCGATGGGCTTCTGCATCTTCAACCACGTGGCGGTCGCGGCGCGCCACGCGCTGCACGCGCACGGCCTGGAGCGGGTGGCGATCATCGACTTCGACGTGCACCACGGCAACGGCACCGAGGACATCTTCGCCGACGACCCGCGGGTGCTGATGGCCTCCACTTTCCAGCACCCGTTCTATCCCTATTGCGGCACCGACGACCCGGCGCCCAACATGGTGAACGTGCCGCTGGCCGCCGGCACCGGCTCGAGCGGCGTGCGCAAGGCGGTGACCGACGCCTGGCTGCCGGCGCTGGACGGGTTCCGGCCGCAGCTCGTGATCTTCTCCGCCGGCTTCGACGCGCATGCCGAGGACGACATGGCGATGCTGCGCTTCGCCGACGCCGACTACGCCTGGATCACCGAGCAGGTCAAGGCGGTGGCGCAGCGCCACGCGCAAGGCCGCATCGTCTCGGTGCTCGAGGGCGGCTACGCCCTCTCGGCCCTCGGCCGCAGCGCGGTCCAGCACATCCGCGTCCTCGGCGGGCTGAACTAGCAAATAGGGACAGACCCCATTTCAGCCGAAATGGGGTCTGTCCCTATTTGCCGGGCGACGGCGGCGAAGGCGCTCTCGTCCGCCGAGTCGATGCGCGCGACCGGCGCCTCGGGCAGGCGGGCGAAATTGCGCTGCGACGAGCGGCGGTAAGCCGGATCGTAGTGCTGCATCAGCAGCCGCGCGACGAAGTCGCGCCAGGCGCCCTGCGCGGCGAGCGCCTTCCACGCGGCGATTTCCTCGCGCCCGTGCAGCGCGGCGAGGCAGTCGAGCTGCGCTTCGAGCAGCGCGCGGTCCTTCAGGAAATGGCGGTACTCCTCCAGCAGCAGCGTGACGCGCACCTCGAGCGGCGCCTCGAGGCGCACGCACGGCGAGGCGCGCATGCGCGCGATAAGCGCCTCCGGCACCTGGACCTGGCCGATCTTCTTCG
>NZ_DASSVG010000057.1:0-4342 GCF_035706265.1 Ramlibacter sp.
CATCCGCGCCGAGATGCAGGGCGAGCTGCTGCGCCTGCAGCAGGTGCGCCGCCGCACCATCGTCTTCATCTCGCACGACCTCGACGAGGCGATGCGCATCGGCGACCGCATCGCGATCATGAAGGACGGCCAGGTGAAGCAGGTCGGCACGCCGGAGGAGATCCTGCGCGCACCCGCCGACGACTACGTGCGCGCCTTCGTGCGCGGCGTCGATGCCGCCGCCGTCTTCACCGCGGGCGACATCGCGCTGCCCGGGCCGGTGAAGGACGCCGGGCCGCCGGTGGCAGCGAACCTTCCCGTGAGCGAGCTGTTCGGGCTGGTCGCCCGCTCGGAGCATCCGCTGCCGGTGATCGGCGATGGTGGCCGCTACGTGGGCGCCATCAGCAAGACCACGCTGCTGAAATTCCTGGACCGCGGCGCCGAGTGATCGGCGCGCAGACAACCGCGAGAAGAGCATGAACGACATCCCGGAAACCACTCTCGAAGAAGCCCTGGCCGCGAGCGCGGCCCCGTCCCAGGCCGCATCGGCGCCGTCCGCCCCGGACGCCGCGCTGCAAGCGAGCGATCCCTGGGCCGACGCAGGCGCCGATTTCTCCGGCCCGGCGGCCGAGGCCGATACGGCATCGGCGTGGGACGCCCCCGCCGACACCGGCAACGCCGACTGGCTCGCCGCGCCGTCCCAGGCCGCGGACGCGCTGCCCGATGCCACCGGCTTCCAGCTGCACCAACTGTGGGACGGCTCGCTGCCGCTCGACCAGTGGATCAACCAGGGCCTGCAATGGACGGTGGATCATTTCCGTCCGGCCTTCCAGGCGGTGCGCGGCCCCATCGACGGCACGCTGTCGGGCGTCACCGGCCTGCTGCAGGGCCTGCCGCCAGGGCTGATGATGGGCATCGCCGGCCTGCTGGCGTGGCAGTTCGCCGGCCGCGGCATCGCGCTCGGCACGGTGCTGTCGCTGCTGCTGGTGGCGGGCCTGGGGGTCTGGCAGGAGGCCATGGTCACGCTGTCGCTGGTGCTGACCTCGCTCGCCTTCTGCCTGCTGCTGGGGCTGCCCCTGGGCATCCTGCTGGCGGCCAGCGACCGCGCGCAACGCCTGCTGCGGCCGCTGCTCGATGCGATGCAGACCACGCCCGCCTTCGTCTATCTCGTTCCGGTGGTGATGCTGTTCGGCATCGGCAACGTGCCGGGCGTGATCGTGACCATCGTGTTCGCGCTGCCGCCGCTGGTGCGCCTCACCGCGCTGGGCATCCGCCAGGTGCGGCCGGACCTGATCGAGGCGGCCCGCGCCTACGGCGCCTCGCCCTGGCAGCTGCTGGTGAAGGTGCAGCTGCCGCTGGCCATGCCTTCCATCATGGCCGGCATCAACCAGGCGCTGATGCTGGCGCTCTCGATGGTGGTGATCGCTTCGATGATCGCGGTCGGCGGCCTGGGCCAGATGGTGCTGCGCGGCATCGGCCGCCTCGACATGGGCCTGGCCACCGTCGGCGGGCTGGGCATCGTGCTGCTGGCCATCGGCCTGGACCGCATCACGCAGGCGCTGGGCCGGCCGCGCCGCGGCGCGCGCCGCTGGTGGCGCACCGGCCCCGTGGGCCTGCTGCTGCGGGTGCTGGCACCGCCGGCCGGCCGCGCGGCTGCGCCGGCTGCATCCACCGCGCAGGCGGCCGAGCCGGCCACTGCGCCCGCGGAGGCTTGAGCGCCGCCCTCCCCAATCAACTGCAAACTCGAAAGGAGACCCCCTCGATGATCCGTTCCTTCCGCCGCCCGCTGGCCGGGCTCGCCGCGGCCGCCTGGCTCGCCTTCGGTGCCGGCGCCGCGAACGCGCAGGACGCGCTGCCCGGTGCCGGCGTCAGCGTGCAGCCGCTCAAGAGCTCGCTGGCCGAGGAAGCCTTCCAGACCCTGCTCGTGATGCGCGGGCTGGAGAAGCTGGGCTACGACGTCAAGCCGATCAAGGACCTGGAGCCCGCCACCGAGCACGTGGCCATCGCGAACGGCGACGGCACCTTCATGGCGCACCACTGGAATCCGCTGCACGCCGAGTTCTATCGCAACTCCGGCGCCGACCAGAAGCTGTGGCGCAGCGGCCCGTACTCCGGCAACGCGGCCCAGGGCTACCTGATCGACCGCAAGACCGCGGAGAAGTACAAGATCACCAATCTCGCGCAGCTGAAGGACCCGAAGATCGCGGCGCTGTTCGACACCAACGGCGATGGCAAGGCGGACCTCACCGGCTGCAACCCCGGCTGGGGCTGCGAGCTGGCGATCGAACACCACCTCAAGGCCTACAAGCTCGCCGACACCGTCACGCACAACCAGGGCAGCTATGCGGCGCTGATCGCCGACACCATCGCGCGCTACCGCCAGGGCCAGCCGGTGCTGTACTACACCTGGACGCCTTACTGGGTGAGCGCCGTGCTGCGCCCGGGCCAGGACGTGGTGTGGCTGCAAGTGCCGTTCTCCGCCTCGCCGGGCCAGGAAGGCGACGCGAACACCGCGCTGCCCAATGGCAAGAACTACGGCTTCAAGGTGAACGCGCAGCACATCGTCGCCAACAAGGCCTTCGTCGAGAAGAACCCGGCCGCGCGCCGCCTGTTCGAGGTGATGCGCCTGCCGGTGGCCGACATCAACGCGCAGAACCTGCGCATGAGCCGCGGCGAGAACAAGCCGGCCGACGTCGCGCGCCACACCGACGCCTGGATCAAGGCGCACCAGAAGACCTTCGACGGCTGGATCGCCGAGGCGCTGCGCGCCGCGCAGGGCTGATCCCGTTCGGGCTCGGGGCGCACAGTGCCCCTTCGCCCGCACCGGGCGAGGAGCGGAAGGCGCCGTGCCCCGTGCTAACCTGCGGCGCCCGCCGCAGCGCGCTTGCTGCCGCCTGCGCCGCAGTCCCAAGGAGAAAACCGAAGTGTCCGAAAACTGGAAGTTCGAAACCCTGTCCGTGCACGCCGGCTACACGCCGGAGCCGACCACCCATGCGGTGGTGCCGCCGCTGTACCAGACCGTCGCCTACTCGTTCGACAGCGCGCAGCACGGCGCCGACCTGTTCGACCTCAAGGTCCCCGGCAACATCTACACGCGGATCATGAATCCGACCCAGGCCGTGCTGGAGCAGCGCGTCGCGGCGCTCGAAGGCGGCGTGGCGGGCCTGGCCGTGGCCTCGGGCATGGCAGCGATCACCGCCTCCATCCAGACCATCGCCGAGGCGGGCGACAACATCGTCTCCGCCAGCACGCTCTACGGCGGCACCTACAACCTGTTCGCCCACACCTTCCCGCAGCAGGGCATCGAGGTGCGCTTCGCCGATCCGTCGAAGCCCGAGACCTTCGAGGCTCTGATCGACGCGCGCACCAAGGCCGTGTTCTGCGAGTCGATCGGCAACCCGCTCGGCAACGTGACCGACATCGCGGCGCTGGCCGCGGTGGCACACGCCAAGGGCGTGCCGCTGATCGTGGACAACACGGTGCCCAGCCCCTACCTGCTGCGGCCGATCGAGCACGGCGCCGACATCGTGGTGCACGCGCTCACCAAGTACCTCAACGGCCACGGCAACAGCATCGGCGGCATCATCGTCGACAGCGGCAAGTTCCCCTGGGCGCAGCACAAGGAGCGCTTCCGCCGCCTGAACGAACCGGACGTGAGCTACCACGGCGTGGTCTACACCGAGGCGCTCGGCCCGGCCGCCTACATCGGCCGCGCGCGGGTGGTCCCGCTGCGCAACATGGGCGCCGCGATCTCGCCTTTCAACGCGTGGCTGGTGCTGCAGGGCATCGAGACGCTCGCACTGCGCATGGACCGCATCTGCGACAACACGCTGGCCATCGCGCAGTTCCTGCAGTCGCACCCGAAGGTGAAGTGGGTCAGCTACGCGGGACTGCCGGAGCACCCGCAGCATGCGCTGGCGAAGAAGTACCTGGGCGGCCGTGCCTCCGGCATCCTGACCTTCGGCCTGGCCGGCGGCCGCGAGGCCGGCGCCCGCTTCCTCGATGCGCTGAAGCTGTTCACACGCCTCGTCAACATCGGCGACGTGCGCTCGCTCGCCACCCACCCGGCCTCCACCACGCACCGCCAGCTCGGCGCCGAGGAACTCGCCGCGGCCGGCGTGACCGAGGAGACGGTGCGCCTGTCGATCGGCATCGAGCACATCGACGACCTGCGGGCGGACCTGAAGCAGGCCATCGAGGCCGCCTGAGGACTTCGGCTCCCTCCCCCTCTGGGGGAGGGCTGGGGTGGGGGCGCTCGGCCCCGTGCGCTTCACGCCTGCGGCGCGGCCTCCCCCGGCGCCGCGTCGCAGCTGCCCACCTCCGGCGATTCGTCCACGTGCGGCCGCAACGCGCCCGGAATGCG
>NZ_DASSVG010000058.1:0-5153 GCF_035706265.1 Ramlibacter sp.
CATCCCCACGGCCAAGGCGCAGGACTTCACCACCTTCAAGGACGGCCAGACCGCCATGGCCATCCACGTGGTGCAGGGCGAGCGCGACCTGGTGGCCGATTGCCGCAGCCTGGCGCGCTTCGAGCTGCGCGGCATCCCGCCGATGGCGGCCGGCGCGGCGCGCATCCGCGTCACCTTCACCGTCGATGCCGACGGCCTGCTGAACGTCTCTGCGCGCGAGCAGGCCAGCGGCGTCGAGGCGCGGATCGAGGTCAAGCCTTCCTACGGCCTCTCGGACGACGAGATCGCGCGCATGCTGCGCGAGAGCTTCACCACCGCCGAATCCGACATGAAGGCCCGCGCGCTCACCGAGGCCCGCGTGGACGCCGAGCGCATGCTGCTGGCGACCCAGAGCGCGCTCGATGCCGACGGCCACCTGCTGGAGGCGCCGGAGCGCCAGGCCATCGAGCAGCTCATGGCCTCGCTGCGCGCCACCGTCCAAGAGAGCAACGATGCCGGCGTGGTCGAGGCCGCCGTGCAGGCGCTGGCCAAGGGCACCGAAGCCTTTGCGGCGCAGCGCATGAACGAAGGCATCCGCAAGGCCCTTGCCGGACGCAACCTGGAATCCCTCTGAGGCAGGACAGCCATCCCCTTATGCCCACCATCAAGATCCTGCCCCATCCCGAATACTGCCCCGAGGGCGCCGAAGTGCAGGCGCCGCCCGGCACGTCGATCTGCGAGGCCCTGCTCGATAACGGCATCGAGATCGAGCACGCCTGCGACATGAGCTGCGCCTGCACCACCTGCCACTGCATCGTGCGCCAGGGCTTCGAGTCGCTCAACGAGATGGACGAGAACGAGGAAGACCTGCTGGACCGGGCCTGGGGCCTGGAGCCCAACTCGCGCCTCTCGTGCCAGGCGATCCTGGCGCAGAAGGACCTGGTGGTCGAGATCCCGAAGTACTCGATCAACCACGCGAAGGAAAAGCACTGAGCGCGGTGTGCGCCGCGATCCACCCGCCGGCCACCGCACTGAGCAGCCCGTTTCCCGACAGGTAGCCCCACACCGCATTGCCGCTCACGCCGCGCGCCGCGCCGCCGGCGGCGAGCAGATTCGGGAACACCGACCCGTCCGCCCGCCGCACGCGGCATTGCGCATCGATGTCGAGGCCGCCTTGCGTGTGGAAGAGGGCGCCCGTCACGCGCACGGCATGGAAGGGCGGCCCTAGGCGGTCGACCTCAGGTGTCAACTCGGACGGGGCGCAGCCGACGATCCGCGCCAGGGCCTCACGGTCCGTTGCCGTGCGCACCGCCCCCGCCGCCTCGGCCTCCCGGAAATCCGGAAACTCGCGCGCCAGCGCGAGCTGGCGTCCCCCGAACACGTTCCAGGCGATCCCGCCCGGCTGCGCCAGCACGTCCACCGCCGCTTCGGAATAACCCCCGGTCTCTTCGTGGAAGCGTTCCCCGCGCGCATTGAGCTGCACGCCGCCTTCCATCATCACCGCCCAGGTCATGAGCGCGCCCTGCGGCACCACCCAGGAGCCGTGGCCCTGGTAGCCGCCCAGGTCCGCCAGTGCGGCCCCGATCTGCTGGCCCCAGAGGATCGCGCTGCCGTCGTTGCCCGCGTGGCCGGCGAAGATCGCCTCGCGCATCTCGGGCAGCAGGTCGCGCACGAGCTGCGGATTGCCGCCGAAGCCGTTGCAGGCGAGCAGCAACACGTCGCACCCGATGCGCTCGGTGGCGCCGTCGGGGCGCTGCACACCGATGCCGAGGATGCGGTCGCCGGCGTCGGCCCAGAGTTCGGTCACGCGCGCGGAGGTGAGCAGGTCCGCGCCCGCCGCTTGCGCCGCCTCGAGCAGCGCGGCCACGAGCGAAGCCCCCGTGCGCCCGGGCAGCGTGTGCATGCGGTGCACGCCGTGCCCGGGGTAGAGGAAGTTCGTCAGCAGCTCGAAGCGCAACCCGTGCGCCGCCAGCGCATCGAGCGCCGGCGCGGCGGCCTGCGTGTAGGCCTGCACCAGGTGCGCCGCCGCCGTGCCGCGCGACTTGTGCAGGATGTCCTCGGCAAACGCTTGCGGGCTGTCGGCGATGCCGAGCGCCCGCTGCACCTGCGTGCCGGCGGCTGGGATGAAGCCCGAGGACAGCGCGGTCGACCCGCTCGGCGCCGCGTCGCGCTCCAGCAGCACGCACTCGACGCCCGCCGCGCGCAGGGCGATGGCCGCGGTCAGCCCGCAGGCCCCGGCGCCGACGATCGCCACCGGCACGTGCACCGGCGCCTCCAGCCGCTCGGCACGCACCACCCGCGCAGCGTGCTCCATCGCGCTCAGTCGGTGGGGCGGAACAGGTACTTGCCGCGCGGCTCGCCGATCACGCCCCGGTCCTGCGCGTAGATCTGCTGGCCGCGCAGGTAGGTCGCCTCGACCCGCGCCGACAGCTCGATGCCCTCGAAAGGCGTGTAGCCCTGGGTCGAGGGCGACTCCGCCGCGTGGATGGTCCACGTCTTCGCCGGGTCCACCAGCGCGAGATCGGCGTCGTAGCCCTCGGCGATGTCGCCCTTGCGGTTGAGGCCGAAGCGCTGCGCCGGGGCCCAGCTCGTCACCCGGGCCATGTGGTTGTAGCCCATGCCGCGCCGCGTGCCTTCGCTCACCAGGGCCGGCAGCAGGTATTCGGTGCCGCCGAAGCCGCTCTTGGCCATCCAGATGTTGCCGAAGTAGTGGCTGGGGATCTTGGTTTCGTGGCGGCAGCAGGCGTGGTCCGATACCACCCAGTCCAGCTCGCCCGCGAGCAGCGCGTGCCACAGAAACTCCACATCCTCGCGCGGGCGGATCGGTGGGTTGACCTTGGCGAGTTCGGCGGCCGGCGAGGCGATGTCCAGCATCAGGTGGCCGATCGTCACCTCGCGCCGGAAATCGATGTGCGGGAAGACGTCGGCCATCATCAGCGCGGCCTGCACCGCCTTGCGCGAACTCAGGTGCAGCAGGTTCACGTTGGGCAGCGCCGTCTCGTGCGCGAGGTAGCTGGCGATGAAGACCGCGAGCCCCTCCGAGTGCTGCGGCCGCGAGGCGCTGTAGGCCGCCAGGCCCTTGAGCGACGCGTCCTTCTCCACGAGCTTCGTGTAGGCCGTCATGATCTCCGCCGTCTCGCAGTGCAGCGACAGCGAGATCTGGTGCGCCCGCTCGGGAAAGCGCTCGCGCGCGGCCTGCACGCCGCGCATGATGAACTCGAAATGCGCGTAGTCGTAGCGCTGGTCGTCGCCGATCATCAGGAACTGGCGCTGCGAATCGCTCGCGCCGTGCAGCCCGTGCGAGCCGTAGAACATGAAGATCTTGAAGCTCGCCACGCCGAACTTCTCCACCAGCATCGGGATCTCGTCGATGTGCGTGCTGTCCATCGGCGCCAGGTGGTAGCCGTAGTCGACGTGGAAGCGGTTCTTGGAGACCTCCAGCACTTCCGGGAAGAAGTCGGCATAGGGCCCGCCCTTGTTCAGGTAGTACTGGCCGGTGCGGAAGTAGTTGAGGCTGGAGGTCACGCCGCCCATGGCGGCGGCCTTCGATTCGGTCACCGCATCCTCGGCCAGCGGCGAATAGATGCCGCTGTGCATGTGCGCGTCCACCACGCCGGGGAAGGCGAGCAGGCCGCGCCCCTCCTGCACTTCCTTGGCGAGCAAAGGGTCGATGCCCGGTGCCACCCGCGCGAACTTGCCGTCGCGGATGGCGATGTCGCCCTCGTGCACCACGTTGCCGTGCGGCCGCACGATGCGCACGTTGCGGATCAACGAGTCGTAGGTCGGCGTGGTCATGCCGGAGTCCTCCTCTGAAGCGGTGTTGGGAATCGTTGAGCGGGCGCCACCTCGTCACACCCCCAGGTAGGCCTGGCGCAGGCGGTCGGTGGCGAGCAGTTCCTCGCTGGTGCCGGAGAACTGGATGGCGCCGTTTTCCAGCACGTAGGCGCGTTGCGCGATCTCGAGCGACTGGGCCACGTTCTGTTCCACCAGCAGGATGGCGAGGCCCTGCGCATGCAGTTGCGCGACGAGGCCGAACAGCTCCTCCACCAGCAGCGGCGACAGGCCCAGCGACGGCTCGTCCAGGATCAGCAGCCGCGGCTCGCCCATCAGCCCGCGGCCGATCGCCAGCATCTGCTGCTCGCCGCCGCTCATGGTTCCGGCGAGCTGGCCGGTGCGCTCCTTCAGGCGCGGGAAGATGTCGAACACGCGCTGCAGGTTGGCCGCGCGCTGGCCACGTGCCCGCGCGAAGGAGCCCAGCTCCAGGTTCTCCAGCACCGACAGGTTGGGGAAGATGCGCCGCCCCTCGGGCACGTGGATCAGGCCCGCCGCCACCACGTCGCGGTAGTGGGCCCGCGTGATGTCGCGCCCGTCGAAGCGGATGCTGCCGCCGCGCGCCGGCAGCAGGGCGCTCACGGTCTGGTTGAAGGTGGTCTTGCCGGCGCCGTTGCTTCCGAGCAGGGCCACGATCTCGCCGGCGCCGAGGTCGAGGTCGATGCCGCGCAGCACTTCGACGGCGCCGTAGCCGCTGCGCAGTCCCCGCACGGACAAGAGCGATTCGCTCATGCCGCCAGCCTCCGCGCCGTGCCGTGCCCGAGGTAGGCCTCGATCACCGCCGGATCGCGCGTGACTTCCGCCGGTGTGCCGGAGGCGATCAGCCGCCCCTGGGCCAGCACCCAGACGTGTTGCGCCAGGTGCATCACGGCCTGCATCACGTGCTCGATCATCAGCACGGTGACGCCGCCCGCCGCAATGGCGCGCACCACCGGCACCATCTCGCCCACCTCCTGCGGATTGAGGCCCGCCAGCACCTCGTCCAGCAGCAGCAGGCGCGGGCGCGTCGCCAGCGCGCGCGCCAGTTCCAGCCGCTTGCGGCCCGCCACGGTGAGCTCGCCGGCCGGCTTGTCCAGAACCGGGGAGAGGCCGACGCGCTGCGCCACCGCTTCGGCCTGCGCCAGCGCCTCGCGCCGGTCGGCGCAATGCAGGTGCGCGCCGACCGCGATGTTCTCGCGCACCGTCTGCGCCGCGAAAGGCTGCACGACCTGGAAGGTGCGCGTCATGCCGCGGCGCGCATTCAGGTGCGGCGGCGCGCCGGTGATCTCCTCGCCGTCGAAGGCGATGGAGCCCGCGTCGGGCCGCAGGAAACCCGAGGCGAGCGCGAACAGGGTGGTCTTGCC
>NZ_DASSVG010000059.1:0-4136 GCF_035706265.1 Ramlibacter sp.
TCGGTTTCGCTGCCGCAGCATGGCTACGCAGCGAAGCGAAGCGAGCCATGCGTACGTATCGAACTCCCGGCTTCTGTTTGAACGGAGCGTTTGCCGCTCGCGGCAAACGCGCAGTGAGTTATGCGGGGCGGCAGCGGAACCGATTTTCCGGGGAAGTCCGCGCGACAGCGCGGACCGGCACCATCGCGGACACGCACCGCGCACCGCCCGCCGCGACGCCCCCCGTTCTCCGGGAAGGAGCCAGATACACCCCCCGCAGCGGCCAATGAAGAGCGCCCGCGTGCAAAGCCTACGTGTTACTCGGCGCTCTCCTGCCGCTCCACCAACCTCAACATCGTCGCCACCGTGATCGAACTGAACGTCGCGCGCGTGATCTCGTCGATTTCCGCCAGCACCTGGCCGATCGCGCGGTCCACGGGGGTCTGCAGTTCGCCGTGCTGGTGCGAGGTCGGCGAAAAATCCTCGAACAGCTGGATGATGTCCATCAGCGTCAGCCGCCGCACGTTCGCGGTGAAGCGGTAGCCGCCTCCCACGCCGCGCACCGAGGCCACCACGCCCGCGCGGGCCAGTTCCGCCAGCACCTTGGCGAGGTGGTGCGCCGAGACGCCGTACTTGTCGGCGATCTCCGAAGCCGGGATGTGCCGCTGCGGATCGGCGGCGAATTCCATGACGCTGTAGAGCGCCAGCAGCGTGTTGACCTGCAGCTTCATGCGCGTGCCTTCGCCGCTGCCGGCAACTCGAGCTCGAGCGGAATGATGGGCGCGGCCATCATGCCCTGGCTGCGGAAGAAGGACAGCACCAGCGTGTTGTCGCGCGACAGCATCGTGCGCAGCTTGCGCACGCCCGCCGCACGCAGCGCCTCGCAGAAGGCCGTCATCAGGCGCGAGCCGATGCCTGCCAGCCGCGCCTCCTGCGAGATGTTGATCGCGAACAGCCAGCCGCAGGGCGGCGAGCCGAACTCCCAGTCGCGCACCTCGCCGATCACGAAGCCCACGATCTCGCTGCCCGTCACGGCAACCAGGAACCAGCTCTGCTCGCCGCGCACGGCTCGGCCGTAGCGCTTGTAGACGCGCTCCCAGTAGTCGCGCTTCTCGAGCCCGGTCTCCTGCGCGTCGAGCGCGATCACCTGGTCGAGGTCGCTGCGGCGCACGGCGCGCACGGTCACCGCACCGGAGGTGGGCGGGATGGGGGGCCGCGGTCGTCGGACCGAGGGTAAGCGTGGGGTCGGGGCGCGCTTCACTTTGTGTCAGATCAAGGAATTCCGGCATCAGGCTACCACAATGCCCCGAACCCCGGCCACTGCACGAGTCGGGGTCAACACAGGAGACAAAGCAATGGGCCTTTCCACTCTCTCGAGGGCCGCCGCGCGGCCCGTCCTGGCGGCTCTGGCGCTTGCGGGCGCTGCCGTGTCGGTGCAGGCACAGGAGGCGATCCGCATCGGCGCCTTCCTCTCCGTCACCGGTCCCGCCGCCTTCCTCGGCGATCCGGAACTCAAGACGCTCGAAATGTACGTCGAGCGCATCAACGCCGAAGGCGGCGTGCTGGGCCGCAAGCTCCAGCTCGTCTCCTACGACGACGCCGGCGACGCCGAGAAGGCCCGCACCTTCGCCAAGCGCCTGATCGAGCAGGACAAGGTCGACCTGATCGTCGGCGGCTCCACCACCGGCTCCACCATGGCCGCCGTGCCGCTGGCCGAGCAGTCGGGCACGCCCTTCATCTCGCTCGCGGGCGCCGTGCCGATCGTCGAGCCGACCAAGAAGTGGGTCTTCAAGACGCCGCACACCGACCGCATGGCCTGCGAGAAGATCTTCGCCGACACGCAGGCGCGCAAGCTCACCAAGGTGGCGCTCATCTCCGGCAGCGGCGGCTTCGACAAGTCCATGCGCGCCGAATGCGTGAAGGTCGCCTCCAAGTACGGCGTGGACCTGGTCGCCGACGAGACCTACGGCGCCAACGACACCGACATGACCGCGCAGCTCACCAAGATCAAGGCCAGCGGCGCGCAGGCGGTGCTCAACGCCGGCTTCGGCCAGGGCCCGGCCATCGTCACCCGCAACTACCGCCAGGTCGGCCTCACCCTGCCGCTGTACCAGTCGCACGGCGTCGCCTCGCGCGAGTTCATCAAGCTGGCCGGCCCCGCCGCCGAAGGCGTGCGCCTGCCCGCGGCCGCCCTGCTGGTCTCCGACATCCTGCCGGCCAGCGACCCGCAGAAGCCGGTGGTGAGCAATTACCGCAAGAGCTACGAGGACAAGTTCAAGACCGACGTCTCCACCTTCGGCGGCCACGCCTACGACGGCCTGATGCTCGCCGTCAACGCGATCAAGGCCGCCAAGTCAACGGACAAGGCCAAGGTTCGGGACGCGCTGGAAGCCACCAAGGGCTACGTCGGCACCGGCGGTGTCGTCAACATGGGCGCGAACGACCACATGGGCCTGGACCTCACCGCCTTCCGCATGCTGGAGGTGAAGGACGGCAAGTGGTCCCTGGTGAAGTAAGAGCGAGCCGCGCGAGCAAGCCATGGGCGCAGCCTGGCTCCAGTTCGTCGCCAGCGGCCTGACCACGGGCGCGATCTACGCGCTGGTCGCGCTGGGCTTCACCATCGTGTTCAACGCCAGCGGCGCGATCAACTTCGCGCAGGGCGAGTTCGTGATGGTGGGCGGCATGAGCGCCGCCACCCTGGCCGCCGCCGGCGTGCCGCTGCCGCTGGCGATCCTGCTGGCGGTGGCGGTCGCCGTGGTCGTGGCGCTGCTCATCGAGCGCATCGCGATCGCGCCGGCGCGCCACGCCGGCACCGTCACGCTGATCATCATCACCATCGGCGTCTCGCTGTTCCTGCGCGGGCTCGCGCAGCTGGTGTGGGGCAAGGGCGTGTTCCGGCTGCCGGCCTTCACGGGCGAGGAGCCGATCGCGTTCGCGGGCGCCACCCTGCTGCCGCAGAGCCTGTGGGTGCTGGGCGGCGCCACGGTGGCGGTGCTGGCGCTGCGCTTCTTCTACGGCCGCACGCTGGCCGGCAAGGCGATGCTGGCCACCGCCTTCAACCGCCTGGCGGCGCAGCTGGTGGGCATCAACACGCGCGCCGTGCTGTTCGCGAGCTTCGGGCTCGCGGCCCTGCTCGGCGCCGTCGGCGGCGTGCTGATCGCGCCCATCGCGTTCACCTCCTACGACGCCGGCATCATGCTGGGCCTCAAGGGGTTCGCAGCCGCCATGCTGGGCGGCCTGGGCAGTTTTCCCGGCGCCGTGCTGGGTGGCCTCGTGCTCGGTTTGCTCGAGGGGCTCGGCGCCGGCTTCGTCTCGTCGGCCTACAAGGACGCGATCGCCTTCGTGGTGATCCTGGCCGTCCTGTTCTTCCTACCCGGAGGTTTCCTTGGTGCCCGCAGCAGCGACCGCGTCTGAGGCGCCCGCCCCCGCGCGCGCCTGGCTGGCCCGCCCGCGCAGCGGGGGGACGCTGCTGCTGGCGGCGCTGGTGGCGCTGGCCCCGCTGGTGCTGCCGAACAACTACGCCTACGAGATCGCGATCCAGGTCGCGATCAACGCGGTGGTGTGCATCGGCCTCAACCTCCTGATCGGCTACGCGGGCCAGATCAGCCTGGGCCACGCGGGCTTCTTCGCGCTGGGCGGCTACGCGAGCGCGATCTTCGCCTCGCGCTATGGCGTACCGGTGTGGCTGTCGCTGCCCGGTGCCTGTGCCGCGGTCGGCGCGCTCGCCTACCTTCTGGGCCGGCCCACCCTGCGCCTGAAGGGCCACCCGCTCGCCATGGCGACGCTGGGGCTGGGCGTGATCATCTCGATCGCGATCACCACCGAGGATCGCTGGACCGGCGGCCCCGACGGCATGCAGGTGCCGCCGCTGGTGCTGTTCGGCCTCGCGGTGCAGGGCGAGCAGGTCTGGTACTGGATCACCGGCGCGCTGCTGGTGGCCACCGTGTGGCTGGCCTTGAACCTGATCGACTCGCCCAACGGCCGCGCGCTGCGCGCCCTGCACGGCTCGGAGGTGGCGGCGCAGACGCTGGGCATCGACTGCGCGCGCTTCAAGCTGCAGGTGTTCACGCTGTCGGCCGTGCTCGCCGCCCTGGCCGGGGCATTGACGGCGCACTACGCCGGCTTCATCACGCCGGCCAAGGCCTCGTTCCTGCACT
>NZ_DASSVG010000060.1:0-7813 GCF_035706265.1 Ramlibacter sp.
GTGGCCGTGGCGGTCGTAGGCGATGCCGCCGACGTCGGCGAATTCCAGTTCGAACTTCAGGTCCAGGACCTTCAGCACCTTGACCGCCTCGTCGACGATCTCCGTCCCGATGCCGTCACCGGGGAGGACTGCGATTTTCATTTGTGTGCTTTCGGGGGCGTTCAAGTCAAAAGCCTTAACGCAAAAGCCGCAAAAGTGACGCGAAAGCCGCGAAAGAAATCATGAAGTTCTTTTGCGGTTTTTGCGCTACTTTTGCGGCTTCTGCGTTAAATGGCTGTTCTCACAGCGTATGCGCCAGCCAGGGCTTGGTCGCCAGGCGCTCGGCTTCATAGGACTTGATCTTGTCGGCGTGGCGCAGGGTCAGGCCGATGTCGTCGAAGCCGTTCATGAGGCAGTAGCGGCGGAAGGGCTGGACGTCGAAGGCGATCTCCTCGCCCTGCGGCTTGACGATCACCTGGCGCTCCAGGTCCACCGTCAGCTCGTAGCCGGGGAAGGCGAAGACCTCGTCGAACAGCTTGGCCACGGTGGATTCGGGCAGCACGATCGGCAGCAGGCCGTTCTTGAAGCTGTTGTTGAAGAAGATGTCGGCGAAGCTGGGCGCGATCAGGGCGCGGAAGCCGTACTGCTGCAGGGCCCAGGGCGCGTGCTCGCGCGAGGAGCCGCAGCCGAAGTTGCGGCGCGCGAGCAGCACGCTGGCATTGCGGTAGCGCGGCTGGTTCAGCACGAAGTCCGGGTTGGGCTTGCGGCTGGCGGGGTCCTGCCCCGGCTCGCCGTGGTCCAGGTAGCGCCACTCGTCGAACAGGTTGGGGCCGAAGCCGGTCTTGCGGATCGACTTCAGGAACTGCTTGGGGATGATCGCGTCCGTATCGACGTTCTCGCGGTCGATGGGGGCGACGATGCCTTTGTGGACGGTGAATTTTTCCATGGGGGATCCTGGTCTTTCTCCCTCCCCCTCTGGGGGAGGGCAGGGGTGGGATGCACGGCGCGGAATGAAGGCCCGAGTGCCCTCACCCCGACCCTCTCCCAGAGGGAGAGGGAGAAATTCATTTCTTCTTCGCCGCGTCCTCGATCTTCTCGCCCGCCTTCTGGATGTCCTGCCCCATGCCCCGCATCGTGTTGCAGCCGGCGAGCACGAAGGCGGCGGCGAGCAGGGTGGCAATGGCTTTCAGCATGGCGAGACTCCTCTGTCGTGGTTGTTGATCAGGCGAACTGGCGCACGTCGACGAAATGCCCGTGCACGGCGGCGGCAGCGGCCATCGCGGGGCTCACGAGGTGCGTGCGGCCGCCGGCGCCCTGGCGGCCCTCGAAATTGCGGTTGCTCGTGGAGGCGCAGCGCTCGCCCGGCTCCAGCCGGTCGGCGTTCATCGCCAGGCACATGGAGCAGCCGGGCTCGCGCCACTCGAATCCGGCGGCCTTGAAGATCTGGTCCAGGCCTTCGCGCTCGGCCTGCTCCTTCACCACGCCGGAGCCGGGCACCACCATTGCGAGCTTCACGTTGGCGGCCACCTTGCGACCGAGCTTCTTCACCACGGCGGCGGCTTCGCGCATGTCCTCGATGCGGCTGTTGGTGCAGGAGCCGATGAACACCTTGTCGATGGTGATGTCGTCGATCGGCTTGCCGGGTTGCAGCGCCATGTACTGCAACGCGCGCTCCATGGCGTTGCGCTTGTTCGGATCCTTTTCCTTGTCCGGGTCCGGCACGCGCGCGTCGATGGAGGTCACCATCTCGGGCGAGGTGCCCCAGGTCACCTGCGGCACGATCTGCGAAGCGTCGAGCTTCACCACGGTGTCGAACTTCGCGTCGGCGTCGGAGTGCAGCGTGCGCCAGTAGGCCACGGCCTGCTCCCACTCCACGCCGGTGGGCGCGAGCGGCTTGCCCTTGACGTACTCGATGGTCTTCTCGTCCACCGCCACCATGCCGGCGCGCGCGCCGGCCTCGATGGCCATGTTGCACACCGTCATGCGGCCTTCCATCGACAGCGAGCGGATCGCCGAACCGGCGAACTCGATGGTGTAGCCGGTGCCGCCGGCCGTGCCGATCCTGCCGATGATGGCCAGCACGATGTCCTTGGCCGTCACGCCGGGGGCGAGCTGGCCGTCCACCTGCACCAGCATGTTCTTCGCCTTCTTGGCCAGCAGCGTCTGGGTGGCCAGCACGTGCTCCACCTCCGAAGTGCCGATGCCGTGCGCCAGCGCACCGAAGGCGCCGTGGGTGGAGGTGTGCGAGTCGCCGCAGACGACCGTCATGCCCGGCAGCGTCGCGCCTTCCTCCGGCCCGATCACGTGCACGATGCCCTGGCGCTTGGACAGGAAGGGGAAGTAGGCTGCGGCGCCGAACTCCGCGATGTTCTTGTCCAGCGTGGTGACCTGCTCCTTGGAGATCGGGTCGGTGATGCCGTCGTAGCCGCGCTCCCAGCCGGTGGTGGGCGTGTTGTGGTCCGCGGTGGCTACCACGGAGCTGATGCGCCACACCTTGCGCCCGGCCTCGCGCAGGCCCTCGAAGGCCTGCGGGCTGGTCACTTCGTGCACCAGGTGGCGGTCGATGTAGAGGACGGCGGTGCCGTCTTCCTCGGTGTGGACGACGTGCTCGTCCCAGATCTTGTCGTACAGCGTGCGTCCCATGGGGGCTTTCCTTTGGCGTGAAATTCTATGCGGCGAGGCTGGCCGGCTCGGCGGCGCGCGCGCGCAGGTGGTCGACCAGCAGGCGCGCCGTGAGGGGCAGGGTGGAGAAGTCGCGGGCGACCAGGCGGATGTCGCGCGTGGCCCAGGCGTCGGCCAGGCGCACGCACTCCAGGTCGCCCACGCCGTGCATCAGCGTGAAGGCGCGGCGCGGCATCACGCCGACGCCCAGGCCGTTGTGGATCATGCGGCACATGGCATCCAGGCCCGTGACGTGGATGCGCAGGCGGATCGTGCGGCCCGCGGCCGCCGCCGCCTCGCGCATCGCGAGATAGATCGAGCTGTTGGAGTGCAGGCCGACGTGGTCGAGATCGAGCGTGTCCTCGAAGGCGACCGATGCGCGCCGCGCCAGCGCGTGGCCGCGCGGCACGATCAGCACCAGCTCGTCGCGCCGGTAAGGCAGGGTCTGCAGTTCGTGCGCCGCGACGGCGCCGACGTTGCAGATGCCCAGGTCCGCCGCGCCCTCCTGCACCGCGCGCATCACCTCGGTGGAGAGGTGCTCCTCGAGGTCGATCTTCACCTGCGGATGCTCGCGGCTGAAGGCGCCCAGGTCCTCCGGCAGGAACTGAACGATCGCGGAGATGTTGGCGTGGATGCGCACGTGGCCCTTGACGCCCTCGGCGTACTCGGAGAGTTCGGCCTGCATCTTCTCCAGGCTGAACAACACCGAGCGGGCGTGGTGCAGCAGGCTCTCGCCGGCCGGCGTGAGCTTCACGCCGCGCGTGTGGCGATAGAGCAGCGGCGTCTCCAGCGTCGCCTCCAGGTCCGACAGGCGCTTGCTCACCGCCGAGGCGGCGATGAACTCGCGCTCGGCGGCGCGCCCGATCGAGCCGAGCTCACACACCGCCACGAACAGTTGCAGCGAGGTGAGGTCGATCCGGCGGGCGAAGGAGCGTTCGGTGGGGCGCATGCGGCGGGTCCGGCCATCGCGGCGGGCGATGGCGAAGCGCCATTTTCCCCGCAATGAAGCGTCTCCGCCATCGCGATCCGCGATGACCCTCTTAGCCGTAAAGGACCCGCGCGAGGTCCCGGGTGAAGGCGATCGCCGCACGGCAGAAGGCCTCCACCCGCCTGGCGAGGACGTCCCCCGCCTCGCCGGCGCGCAGCGCCTGCTCCAGCTCCGCCGCCCGTTCGGCCACCGGCACCGCCCCGAGGGTGGCCGCCGCGCCCTTGCAGTTGTGCATCAGGCGCTCGGCGTCGACGCGGTCGCCGCGCTCCAGGAACTCGCGCAGCCGCTCCTCGCAGTCGCGGTAGGACTCCAGGAAGATGCCCAGCATCTGCAGGTAGAAGCCGGCGTCGGGGCCGGGCGTGAACTCCAGCCCCCGGGCCACGTCCAGCCCGGGCACGCCGGCGAGCGGGGCCAGCCGCGGATCGAGCGCCACCGCCTCGGGAGGCTGGGAGGCGGCCGCTGGCTCCGCCGTGTCCGTGGCGGCCGGCAGCCAGGCCGCCACCACCCGGTACAGCTCCTGCGGATGGATCGGCTTGCTCAGGAAGTCGTTCATGCCGGCGGCCAGGCAGCGCTCGCGGTCGCCGGCCATGGCGTTGGCCGTCATGGCCACGATCGGCACGTCCTGCCCCAGCGCGCGGATGCGCTCGGTGGCGGTCAGGCCGTCCATCACGGGCATCTGCATGTCCATCAGCACCAGGTCGAAGCGCTGGTCGCGCACCCGCTGCACGGCGAGCTCGCCGTTGTCCGCGATGGCCACCGTGACGCCGGCGGCCTGCAGCAGCTCGCTGGCCACTTGCTGGTTGACGGCGTTGTCCTCCACCAGCAGCACGCGGGCGCCCTGCAGCTGCGGCGGCGCCGCGAGCCCGGGCGCGCGCGGCGGCGGCGGCGCGGCCCCCGGCTCGCCCTCCGGCGCCACCTCCAGCCAGGCGGTGAACCAGAAGGTGCTGCCTTCGCCGAGTCGGCTTTCCACGCCCACCTTGCCGCCCATCATTTCCGCCAGGCTGCGCGAGATCGCCAGGCCCAGGCCCGTGCCGCCGTACTTGCGCGTGGTGGAGCGGTCGGCCTGCTCGAACTGCTGGAACACGCGCTTCGCCTGTTCCGGCGAGAGGCCCACGCCGGTGTCGCGCACGGCAAAGCGCAGCAGCACGCGCTGGCCCTCGCGCCGGGAAAGCGCGATCCGCAGCGCCACCTCGCCGCGCTCGGTGAACTTGATCGCGTTGTCCAGGTAGTTGATCAGGACCTGCCGCACCCGCAGCGCGTCGCCGGCGAGCTGCCGCGGGACTTCCGGGTCGACCTCGACGACCAGCGCCAGTCCCCGCGCCTGCGCCTTTTCCGCCACCACGCCGGAGACCTGCTGCAGCACGGCGTCGAGCGCGAAGGCCTCGCGTTCCAGCACCAGCTTGCCGGCCTCGATCTTGGACAGGTCGAGGATGTCGTCGACGACGCCCGCCAGGTGCTCGCCCGCGGCCTGCACCTTGCCCAGGTAGTCGCGCTGGCGCGATGTCAGCCCGGTGGCGAGCGCCAGGTGCGTCATGCCCAGGATCGCGTTGATCGGCGTGCGGATCTCGTGGCTCATGTTGGCCAGGAAGGCGGTCTTGAGCTCGGTGGCTTCCTCGGCCAGCGCGTGGGCGCGGCGCAGCTCCTCCTCCGCCTCGCGCCGGCGGGTCACGTCGCGCCCGAGCGCCACCACGCCGATCGGCGTGCCTTCCTCGTCGCGCATCGGGCTGCGCACGAACTCCAGCCGCACGCGCCGGCCGTCGGGGTAGTCGAACCAGGCTTCGGTGGTGCTGCCCTGGTTGCGAATGAGCACCTGCGCGTCCTCCTCGCGTTCGCGCTGCGCCACCGCGGCGGGCAGCACCTCTTCGACCGTGCGCCCCGCAATCGCTTCCGCGGGCATGCCCGCCAGTCCCGCATAGGCCTCGTTGCAGCCCAGGAAAGTGCCGTCGGCGTCGCGGTAGGCGATCAGGTCGGGGCTGGAGGCGATCACGGCCTGCAGCAGGCCTTGCTGGCGTTGCAGCTCGTCGCGCGCGCGGTTGCTGCGCCGCAGCTGCGTGCGCACGTTCAGCGCCAGCACCGAGACGATCAGCACGCAAAGGCCCAGCGTGAGCAGCAGCGACACGAGCATCGCGGCGCGGTCGTCGGCCAGGGTGGACTTGCGCCCTTCGAGCGCGTCCTTCAGCGCGTGCTCGATCCGGCCGCCGGCCTGCAGTGCCGGCCCGGCGGCGCCGGCGTAGAGGGAGCGTTCCAGCTGGCCGAACAGCCTCGTTTCCTCGCCCTCGGCGATGCTGCGGCGCAGGGCCTCCAGCGCGCCGCTGCACGCCTCCACCGGCCGCGAGCGCAGGCAGGTGCGCAGCTCCGCCAGCTCCAGGCGGGCCTGCTGGATCCGGTCCATGTCGCGCGCCGCGGCGGCGAAGCGCACGTTGGAGCGGTAGGTGAGGCTGGTGGAGGCGAGCAGCACCAGCACCATCGCCCAGAAGAAGGCGCTGGCCGCCCGCTCGCCGCGGCGCGAGCGGGGCCGCAGCCGGCGCCGCGCGAGGCGCTCTTGCACGACGAGACCGATCCCGAGCAGCGTGAGCACGACGGCCGTTGCGAGGCCCACGGGCGGCAGCAGGCTCTCGCCTGGCGCTTCGCCCGCGTTCCACAGGTGAACGAGGGTCGAGAGGGCGCCGATCGCGATCACCTGCGCGGCGCACAGCAGCACGAGCCAGCCGGTGCGCTGGCGCTGCAGCAGCGCGATGCCGGGCCCCAGCAGCACGAAGGCCCAGGCGGTATAGGGCGACATGCGGCCCGGGGCCACGGTCGCGACGCGGACGGTGTCGCGGAACAGGCGTTCGTCGATGCCGAGGTCGATGCCCGCCAGGTACTCGAACAGGGTGGCGGCGCCCAGTGCGCCGACGAGGCAGGCGATGCCGGCCGCCGCCGTCGCCCCGTGCCGGCCGTGGATCTGCAGCCACAGCGCCAGGCCGGCGGCGATCAGGGCCAGGGCGGAATTGGGCTTCACGGGGATGGTGCCCGGCACGATGCTCTTGAACGCATCGACGTCGAAGAGCCACCCCAGGAGGGTCACTGCACCAGTGGCGATCGCCACCCAGGCGGCGGCCAGTGCCAAGCCGCTGCGGGCGGGCGCCCCGGAAACTTCATGCATTGAGGCTAAGGGAATTGCTTAAAGCAAGCCGGGCACGATACGCGACGGCGGGGTTGCCGTCCAGTTGGGACGTCAGGCTGGCTTGTGTTTTGGGGGCGCGCCGATGCAGCATCGGCAGCCATGAAGCGCCTCGCGTGGGGTATCGCCCTCGGTTTCGTGGCCTGCTGCACGGCGGCGCAGGAGCGCCGCAACGTGTTCGACGATCCGTTCCTGCAGGCGACCGCGGCCTTGCCGGGGTGCCCGGTGCCGCAGCCGCCCGGCTACACCGAGCAGGAGGTCCGCGAGGAAGCGCACGTGCGGGCCCAGCACGGCACCAGCTGCTACCGCTCCGGGCGCTGCCGGCTGCCGAACTCGTATCTCTACGACAAGGAGATCGTCCCGCGCGTGCAGCAGTACATCCGGCAGGATGGCCGTTTCTCCGACACCACGGTCTGGGTGCTGGGCCAGCGGCGCATCGTCACGCTCATGGGGTGCGTGAAGACCGCGGCGCAGAAAGAGGAACTGGAACGCGCCGTGCTGCTGGTGGACGACGTGATGGGGGTGGTGAACCGGGTGATGGTCGGCACCGCGGGCAAGCCGCCCTACACGGTGGTGGGGCGCTGAGGAGGACGCCTGCCTCCTCACCGACCCTCCTGAGGCGGCCCCTCAGTCCCGCAGCGCCAGCATCCGGTTCGTGCGCAGCGCGAGCAGCGTGCACACCGCCCCGGAGAGCAGGTACAGGCTCACCGCCACCGGCCCGAAGCGCACCGACAGGGCCAGCGCCACCAGCGGGGCGAAGGCGGCGCCGATCAGCCAGGCGAGGTCGGCGGTCAGGGCGGCGCCGACGTAGCGCAAGGCCGGCAGGAAGTTGGAGGTGACCGATCCCGCCGATTGCCCGTAGGAGAGCCCCAGCAGCGCGAAGCCGACCAGGATGAACACGTCCTCGCCGGCGGCACCGCCATCCAGCAGCCAGGGGGTGGCCAGGCTGAAGAGCGCGATGGCGCCGGCCAGCATGCCCAGGGTGCGGCGGCGGCCGATGCGGTCGGCGATCAGGCCGGACA
>NZ_DASSVG010000061.1:0-8336 GCF_035706265.1 Ramlibacter sp.
TGCCAATCCGGAACTCAAGAGGATGCTCGCGGACTTCCGCAAGGAGGAGTTCCTGCAGCACGCCGACTTCGACACGCCCTACCAGGAGGGGCAGCCGCGCCATCCGCTGGGCGAAGAGCCGCTGCTGGTGACGGACGTGGATGCCGCGCCGGTGGCGAACGGGCCGCTGCGCCTGAACTTCAACGAGCGCCCACCCAATGGGGCGAGCGAGCCGCGCAGCTTCCAGATGGAGATGCAGCCGAAGTTGATGCAGGGGTTGATGCACCTGCTGGACCAGGCACTGCTGCAGTCGCAGTGGCGCGAATCCTTCCATCCCGTGGTGGCGCCCGAGCCGGCGTCGGACGAGGGCGACGGGCATCGGCCGCGGTATTTGAACTAAAGGCCCTCGCTTCGGCGCCGCGAGCTTCGCTGCGCTCACTGATCGCTGGGCTTCGCAAGGCTCAGCACCAGCCTACGAGAGCGGCACCAGCCTCATGATTTCAGCGCGAACCCTGCGACGCGTTTGTAGTCGTCCGAGATCCGCTTGAACTCCTCGGGCGAGATCAGGTCGTCGATCTTGCCCGGGAAGGGCTTGCCGCCGCTCAGCTCGTCGGCCTTCATGATGATGAAGTCGGGCGGCACGGTGCGGTTGGTTTCGACCACCTTCGCAGTGGCGGGCAGGCGCAGCGTTTCGTACTCCTGCAGCGCGGCGACCGGATCGCCGCCGCGCGCCAGCAGGTCGGCCAGCGTGCGGGCGTCGATCAGCGCCTGGGCGCTGCCGTTGGAGCCGCGCGGGTACATGGGATGCGCGGCGTCGCCCAGCAGCGTGATGCGGCCGAAGGTCCAGCGCGCCACCGGGTCCTTGTCGACCATCGGGTACTCCAGCACCTCGCGCGCGTGCAGCAGCAGCTCGGGCACGTCGAGCCAGTCGAAGTTCCAGTCCTGGAAGAAGGGCAGGAAATCCTCGAAGCGGCCGGGCCGGTTCCAGTCGTTCATGCCCATCTCGGCCTGGCGGATCTCCGCCACCCAGTTGATCAACTGGTTGCCGTGGCGGTCCACGTTGTCGACGATCGGGTAGATCACCAGCTTGCCGGTGTCGATCGAGCCGATGCGCAGGTAGCTCTTGCCGGTGAGGATCGGCTTGTGCACCGTGACGCCGCGCCAGGTGTTGATGCCGGCGAAGGCGACCTTCTCCTCGGGATAGAACTGGCGCCGCAGGGCCGAATTGACGCCGTCGCACGCGACCACGACATCGGCCTGCACCGTGGGCTGCGGGTGGCCGCGCACGCCGGAGAAGGAGAGCGTGACGCCCTGCCCGTCCTGTTGCGCCCCGGTGCAGCGGTGGTCGAGGTGGATGCGCGCGTCGCCCAGGCGCTCGCGCGCGGCCTCGAACATCACACCGTGCAGCTTGCCGCGGTGCATGCCGAGCTCGGGCACGTCGTAGCCCGCATGGCGGCCGCGCGGCTCGCGGTAGATGAACTGGCCCCAGCGGTTGAAGAACACGCTTTCGAGGTTCTCGATGGCCAGCGGCTCCAGCCGGGGCTGCAGGCCCAGCGCGGCCAGCTCGCGCATCGCATGCGGCAGCAGGGTGATGCCGACGCCGAGCTCCTTGATCTCGGGCGCGGCCTCGTACACGTCGCAGGCGATGCCGCGCTGGTCCAGGCCGAGGGCCAGCGCCAGCCCGCCGACGCCGCCCCCGACGATCGCGATGCGCATCAGTCGGCCTTGATGTTGGCGGTCCTCACCACGCCGGCCCAGCGCTCGGCGTCGCTGGCGACCAGGCGCTGGAACTGCTGCGGCGAGCTCCAGGCCGGGTCCATGCCCTGGTTCTGGAAGGTGGCGCGGACCTCCGGCGCCGCCAGGATGTCCTTCAGCTCCTGGCTGAGCCTGGCGACCTCGTCTGCAGGGGTGCCGGGCGGCGCGAAGATGCCGTACCACATGTCGACGTTGACGTTGCCGGCCTTGGCTTCGGCGAGCGTCGGCACGTCGGGCAGCAGGGGGTGGCGCTTGTCGCTGCCGATGCCCAGCGCCACCAGCTTGCCCGACTTGACGTGCGGCAGCGCGACGTGGATCGGCAGGAACATGGCATCCACCTGGCCGCCCAGCAGGTCCGTTACGGCCTGCGAAGTGCCGCGGTAGGGGATGTGCGTGAGGAACACGCCCGCGGTCTGCTTGAACAGCTCCATCGACAGGTGGTGCGGCGTGCCCACGCCCGGGCTGGCGTAGTTCAGCCGGCCGGGCCGCGCCTTGGCGGCGGCGACCAGGTCCTGCGCGGTCTTGAAGCCGGCGGTCGGGGGCGCCACCAGGATCAGCTGGCCCCAGCTGGTGAGCGAGACCGGCACCAGGTCCTTCACCGGGTCGAACGGCAGGTGGGTATAGAGGCTGCGGTTCATCACCAGCGTGTTCACGCTCACCAGCAGCGTGTTGCCGTCCGCCGGGGCGCGCACCACGGCCTCGGTGCCGATGTTGCCGGAGGCGCCGGTGCGGTTCTCCACCACCACCGGGCGGTTGAGCCGCTGCGAAAGCCGCGGGCCCACGGTGCGGGCGACGATGTCGATGCCGGTGCCGGCGGTGAAGGGCACGATCAGCTTGAGCGGGACGCCGGCCGGCTGCGGGGCTTGCGCGAAGGCCCCGCCGGTGAGCACCAGGGCGGCCAGCACGGTTCGAATCAGGGTTTTCATTGCTTTTCCCGCTTGCAAGTTGGCATGCTAACGATTATGGCGGGCCGTCGGCCCGCGACAATGATCGTTCACCCGCAATCCGGATTCAAGCAGTGTCGTCCCCTTCCAAGTCCCCGCCGCAATTGGCGCGCCTGTATGCCCGCCCCGGCTTCCTGCTGCGCCGGGCGCACCAGATCTCCGCCGCCGTGTTCGAGGACGCCTGCCGCGACCTGGAGCTCACGCCGGCGCAGTTCGGCGTCCTGACGGTGGTGCAGGCCCACCCCGGCCTGGGCCAGTCCAGCCTGGCGCGGGCGCTCGGCTTCGACAAGGTCACGGTGTTGCGGGTGCTGCGGGGCTTGCAGGCGCGCGGCCTGGTCAGCCGCGTCCAGGCCGGCGACAACCGGCGCAACGTCTCGGTGCTGCTGACGGACGAAGGGGCGGAGCTGCTGCAGCGGGCCCAGAAGCCGGCCGAGAAGGCCTACCGGCGCCTGATGGCGCCGCTGGACCGGCAGCAGCAGGAGCAGCTGCTGCAATTGCTGCAGCTGCTGACCGGCGAGCTGGAAGACGAGGCGCGGGCCGCCTTCGTGCCTCCGCCAGCCCCGCGTCAGGCCGCGTAAGCGCCAGCGTTTATCCTCGGCAGGATGACCGTCCTGCCCTCCCGTTTTTCCGCCCTGCGCCGGCTGCTGCTGGCCGGCCTCGTCACCCTTGCCGCCGGCGCCGCGCAGGCCCAGTCCGCCGCGCCGGTGCGCATCCTGGTCGGCTTCCCGCCCGGCGGCGGCACCGACGCGATCGCGCGCACCCTGGCGGAGAAGCTGAAGGACGAGCTCGGCGTGCCGGTGGTGGTGGAAAACCGCGCGGGCGCCGGCGGCCAGATCGCCGCCCAGGTGCTGAAGTCGGCGGCGCCCGACGGCCGCACCCTCTTCCTCAGCCACGACCACTCGATCTCGATCCTGCCGCAGGTGACGAAGAACCCGGGCTTCGACCCGGCGGTGGACTTCGTGCCGGTGGCCGGCTTCGCCACCTTCGCCAACGCGCTGGCGCTTTCCAGCGGCACGCCGGCGAAGTCGCTGCCCGAGTACGTGCGCTTCGTGCAGCAGCAGCAGGGCGGCAAGGACAGCATCGGCATCCCGGCGCCGGCCTCGATCCCCGAGTTCCTGGTGGGCATGCTGGCCAGCAAGTACAAGCTGGACCTGCAGGCCGCGCCCTACCGCGGCAGCGCGCCCATGATGGCCGACATGCTGGGCAACCAGATCAAGGCCGGCGTGGCCTCGATCCCCGATTTCATCGAGAACCACAAGGCCGGCAAGCTGCGCATCGTGGCGGTGATCGGCGCCAAGCGCCAGGCGATCCTGCCGGACGTGCCGACCTTCAAGGAGCTCGGCCTGGCGGGCCTGGAGGAGCTGCCCTACTACGGCCTGTTCGCGCCGGCCGGCACCCCGCCCGAAGTGCTGGACCGCCTGAACCAGGCCCTGGCCAAGGTGATCGCGATGCCCGACGTGCGCGAGCACCTCGCGTCCATGGGCCTGACGGTGGCCTACCAGCCGCAGGCCCAGTTCGCCAACCGCGTGAAGGGCTACACCGAGACCTGGGAAAAGATCATCAAGGCGAGCGGGTTCCAGGCGAAATAGGTCCGGAACGCGGACAGCCGGACGCAAAGGACGCAAAGATTTCGCAAAGGGCGCAAAAGGAACACCATCTCAATGGGGCTGTTCCTTCGCGTTCTTTGCGAATCCTTTGCGCCCTTTGCGTCCGGTTGTTCGGTCTTCAGCCGTTCCGGCTCGCGATGCCCCAGCGCTCCAGCGCCTCGTCGTCGGCCACGCGGGCGTCGACCCAGCGCTCGCCTTCGGGCGTGCGCTCCTTCTTCCAGAACGGCGCCTGCGTCTTCAGGTAGTCCATCAGGAATTCGCAGGCCTGGAAGCTCTGGCCGCGGTGGGCGGAGGTCACGACGACCAGCACGATCTGGTCCTGCACCGCGAGCGGCCCCACCCGGTGGATCACCCGCGCCGCGCGGATGTCGAAGCGGCGGAAGGCCTCGTCGATCATCTGCTCGATCGCCTTCTCCGTCATGCCGGGATAGTGCTCCAGCTCCATCGCGCTCACGTGCGCGCCGTCGCTGCGGTCGCGCACGGTGCCGATGAAGCTGCAGACGGCGCCCACGCCGGGGTCTTCGCGCCGCAGGGCGGCGATCTCCGCCGCGACGTCGAAGTCGCCTTCCTGGATGGAAACGCGCGCGGCCATCGCGGGCCTCAGCCGCCCGTCACCGGCGGGAAGAAGGCGACCTCGCAGCCTTCGCGCAGGACGGCCGCTTCGTCGCTCATCACCTGGTCCAGCGCCATGCGCACGGCCTTGCCGCGCGCCAGCGCGGACGCATAGGGCTCGCCGCGGGCGACGAGTTCGTCGCGCAGGGCACCCAGCGTCTCGCTGCGCGTCTGCACGGCCTCGCTGCCCTGCCCCACGGCCTCGCGGACCGAGGCGAAGTACTTGACTCGAAGGTTCGTCATGCCAGCAGCTCCGCCAGCGGGAGGAAGCGCACCGGGTCGCCCCTGGCGATGGTGCTGCCCGCCGGCACGTCGATCAGGCCGTCGGCCCACACGGTGGACGTGAGCACGCCGGAACTCTGGTTGGGAAAGAGCGCCAGGCGCCCCTCGGCATCGCGGCGCGCGCGCAGGAACTCGCGCCGCTTGTCCGGCCGCGCCCAGTCGAAGTTGGCCGGCAGCTGCACGGCCACCGGTGTCACCCGCGCCGCGCCCTGCAGCTTGAGCAGGAAGGGCCGCACCAGCAGCAGGAAGGTGACGAAGCTCGACACGGGATTGCCCGGCAGGCCGATGAAATGCGCATCGGCCACCTTGCCGTAGGCAAAAGGTTTGCCGGGCTTCATCGCGATCTGCCACAGGTCGAGCGAGCCGAGCTGCTGCACGGCGGGCTTGATGTGGTCCTCTTCGCCGACGGACACACCGCCGCTGGTGAGGATCAGGTCGTTGTCGCGCGCGGCCTCGCGCAGGGCCTCGATGGTCGCCGCGCGGTTGTCCGGCACGATGCCGAGGTCGCGCACCTCGCAGCCCAGGCGCAGCAGCAGGCTGCGCAGGAAGAAGCGGTTGGAGTTGTAGATCGCGCCGGGCTTCATCGCCTCCGGCGCCACCTGGCCCGGCATCACCAGCTCGTCGCCGGTGGAGAACAGCGCCACGCGCGGCCGCCGCGCCACCTGCACGCGCTCGCGGCCGATGCTGGCCGCCAGGCCTTGCGCCGCCGGCCCGAGGCGCTCGCCGCGCGCCAGCACCGTGCTGCCGCGCGTGATGTCCTCGCCGCTGCGGCGGATCCACTCGCCGGCCGCCGGCACCTTGAGGATGCGCACGCGGCCGTCGTCGAGGGCCTGCGTGTCCTCCTGCATCACGATCGCATCGGCGCCCTCGGGCACCGGCGCGCCGGTGAAGATGCGCGCCACCGTGCCGGGCTGCAGCGGCTGCGGCGCGGCGCCGGCCGGAATGCGCTGGCTCACCGGCAGCGGCACGCCTTCGTCGGCGATCTCGGCGCGGCGCACGGCATAGCCGTCCATCGAGCTGTTGTCCTGCGGCGGCACCTGCAGGGCCGAGACCAGGTCTTCGGCCAGCACGCGGCCGTCGGCCTCGAAGGTGGGCACGCTCTCGGTGTCCGCCAGCGGCCGGGCCTGGGCCAGCAGGGCGGCGAGGGCATCGTCGAGAGGACGCAGCGCAGGGCGATTCACGCGTACTTCTCCGGGAGGTAGTCGAACCTGTCCCCATTCTCGACCAGCCACTCGGCGACCGCATCAGGGTCATTCAGGTCCAGCACGGGGCGCAGGGTCTCCTGCGGCAGCCGGTCGGGCGAGTCGGTGGCGATCGCCACCACGAAGTCGTCCTCCGGATAGCGCGCGTCCTTGCCGGTCTCGGCCCGCCAGACCTCGATCTTCAGCAGGTTGCTCTCCTTGAAGCCCTCCACCAGCACCCAGTCGACGCCGTCCCATAGCTCCGCCAGCAGGTGGTGCACGGAGAGCCGGGCCGGCTG
Source organism: Ramlibacter sp. (assembly GCF_035706265.1). Lineage (GTDB taxonomy): Bacteria > Pseudomonadota > Gammaproteobacteria > Burkholderiales > Burkholderiaceae_C > Ramlibacter. The sequence goes on from NZ_DASSVG010000061.1 coordinate 6,660, forward strand.
CTCGAACTCGCGCATCAGCGCCAGCCGCCGGTCGGAGGCGACCACCACCTCGAAGGCGCCGGCCTCGCGGTGGCGGAAGGTGTCCTTGCCGGGATGGTCGATGTCGAAGTTGTGGTGCGCGTGCTTGACGACCGAGACGCGCAGGCCCCGCAGCTTGAGCGCGGGGATCAGCTGTTCGACGAGGTGGGTCTTGCCGGCGCCCGAATAACCCGCGAATCCGACGACTTTCATGCGCAGTGGTCGGCGATGAATTGCTTCACCCGCGCCGCGTCGGCCGGCAGCACGGTCACGCGCCGCGGCAGGGCCTCGATGCCCTCGAACTTCGCCGGCCGCTGCGGCTCGCGCCCGAGCGCCTCGACGATGGTGGCGGCGAACTTGATCGGCAACGCCGTCTCCAGCACGATCATCGGCGTGCCGGGCTGCACGAAGGCACGCGCCACCTTCAGGCCGTCGGCCGTGTGGGTGTCGATCATGGTGCCGAAGCGCTCGAAGGTGTCGCGGATCGTCGCCACGCGGTCGGCATGCGTGCTGCGGCCGGAGACGAAGCCGTACTCCGTGCGCGCCCGTGCCACGTCGCCCGAGAGGTCGAAGCGGCCTTGCGCCGGCAGTTCCTCGCCGAACAGGTGGCGCACTTTCGCGCCGTCGCGCCCGAGCAGGTCGAACACGAAGCGCTCGAAGTTGCTGGCCTTGGAGATGTCCATCGAGGGGCTGGAGGTCTCGTACGTGTCCTGGCTGCCGCGCACGCGGTAGACGCCGGTGCGGAAGAACTCGTCGAGCACGTCGTTCTCGTTGGTCGCCAGCACCAGCTGCTCGATCGGCAGGCCCATCATGCGGGCCACGTGGCCGGCGCAGATGTTGCCGAAGTTGCCCGAGGGCACGGTGAAGCTCACCTTCTGCCCTTCGGAGCGCGTGGCCTGGAAGTACCCCGCGAAGTAGTACACCACCTGCGCCACCAGCCGCGCCCAGTTGATCGAGTTGACCGTGCCGATGCGGTAGCGGCGCTTGAACGCCAGGTCGTTGGACACCGCCTTGACGATGTCCTGGCAGTCGTCGAACACGCCCTCGATCGCGAGGTTGTGGATGTTGGCGTCCTGCAGGCTGAACATCTGCGCCTGCTGGAAGGGGCTCATGCGGCCCTGGGGCGACGTCATGAACACGCGCACGCCCTTCTTGCCGCGCATCGCGTATTCGGCGGCGCTGCCCGTGTCGCCGGAGGTCGCACCCAGGATGTTCAGCTCCTCGCCGCGGCGCCCCAGTTCGTACTCGAACAGGTTGCCCAGCAGCTGCATCGCCATGTCCTTGAAGGCGAGCGTCGGGCCGTTGGAGAGCGCCTCGAGGTAAACGCCCTCTTCCAGCGGCTTCAGCGGGACGATCTCGCGCGTGCCGAACACCTCCTCGGTGTAGGTCTTGCGGCAGATCGCACGCAGGTCCTCGGCCGGGATGTCGTCGATGTAGAGCGACAGGATCTCGAAGGCGAGGTCGGCATACGGCAGGCCGCGCCAGCGCGCCAGCGTGGCGGCGTCGACGTGCGGATAGCGTTCCGGCAGGTACAGCCCGCCGTCGGGCGCCAGGCCCTCCAGCAGGATCTCGCAGAAGTGCTTGCGGCCGGGATCGCCGCGGGTGGAGAGGTACAGCATCAGGCCAGTTCTTCCTTGCGGATCCGCACGATGGGCGCCA
>NZ_DASSVG010000062.1:0-6967 GCF_035706265.1 Ramlibacter sp.
GCCAACGGCGCCGCCGACGATTCCTTCTTCGGCCCGAGTCCGGCCATGACGGCTGCTGCCGGCGCCGACAACGGCGCCTCGGCGACGACGCCGCTGGCCCGGGCCCGGGCGCGCGCGACCGGCGTGATCGGCCAGTTGAAGCGCCTGCTGCGCGACCGCGTGGCCGGCTACGACCCCGGCGCCTCGATGCAGCCTTCGCCCTCGCTGGTGCAGGCGGTCACGCACCACCAGACCCAGGTGCAGACGCAGGTGCAGACGCGCCAGAACGAGGCGATCACGCACGGCGACGTCGTCGTGTTCGACGACGAGGCGGTCGAGGAAGTCGCCCTCGACCTGCGGCAGCGCACCCAGCAACTGAAGCGCCAGGCCGCCACCTCCTCGGAGAAGGCGACCATCGAGATCGTGGCCCTGATGTTCCAGGCCATCCTGTCGGAAGAGCGCATCCCGGCGGCCATCCGCGTCTGGTTCGCGCGCCTGCAGATGCCGGTGCTGCGGGTGGCGCTGGCCGAGCCCGAGTTCTTCGGCTCGCTGGAGCACCCGGCGCGCCAGCTGATCGACCGCATGGGCGCCTGCGTGATGGGCTTCGACGCCACCGCCATCGGCGGCAGCGCGCTGGAAAACGAAGTCAAGCGCGTGGTGCAGGTGATCGAGCAGTATCCCGAGACCGGCCGCCGCGTGTTCCAGCTGGTGTACGACGAGTTCCAGCGCTTCCTGGCCAAGTACCTGACCGAGAAGGGCCCGACGTCGAAGCTGGTGAGCGTCGCGCAGCAGGTGGAGCAGAAGGAGACGATGGCGATCCAGTACACCATCGAGCTGCGCAAGATGCTCAACGACGTGCCGGTGCGCGAGGAGATCCGCGAGTTCCTGTTCAAGGTCTGGGCCGAGGTGCTGGCCGTGGCCGCCGTCAAGCACGGCCCGCAGCACGAGGAGACGCTGGCGCTGAAGAAGTCCGCCTCCGACCTGGTGTGGGCTGCCAGCGCGAAGCCGAATCGCAACGACCGCGCCAAGGTGATCCAGGACCTGCCGGACCTGCTGACGCGCCTGCGCCGCGGCATGACCCTGCTGGGCCTGCCGGCCGGCGAGCAGGAGAACCACATCAAGGTGATCGGCGACACGCTGGCCGACGCCTTCCTGTCCAAGACCGAGGCGATCCCGCACGCCCGCATCGAGGAGATGACGCGCCGCCTGGCCAACCTGGAGGACTTCGTGTCCGACGACGCGGCCGGCGAGCTGCCGCTGGACCAGGAAAGCATCGAGATGATGCTGGGCATCGACGCCTCGATGATCGAGGTGATCAGCGCCGGCGGCTCGCAGCCGAGCGCCGCGATGCTGGCCTGGGCCAACGAGCTGACGCTGGGCAACTGGTTCACGCTGGACCACAACGGCCGCATCGCCCAGGTGCAGTACGCCTGGTGCAGCGAGCGCCGCCAGCTGCACCTGTTCGCCGCCGGCGACGGCTACTGCTGCCTGATGCCGGTGCGGCGCCTGGCCTCCTACCTGCAGGCCGGCCTGCTGGTGCCCACCGAGGAGGAAGCGCTCACGGTGCGCGCCACGCGCAATGCGCTCGCGAAGCTGGACGCGAATCCGGAGCGGTTGCTGCAGTAAGGGTGCTGGCGGGCACGCGCCGTGCCGGACTTGGTAGGCTGGTGCTGAGCGCGCGGTAGCGCCCAAGCCCAGCGCCTCCGCGCATCGCTGGGCTTTCGCTATCGCTCCAGCACCAGCCTACGAGATGGCCAGCGCAATGCGCTGCGCGCTCAATGCGCGATCCGGTCCTCCGCGTCGTCGCAGAGTTCGTCCAGGATCAGGGCGTCCGGCTCGTGGCCGAAGCGCCAATAGACCATCAGCACGATGATCTTCAGCGCGTCGAGGCCGACTTCGTCTTCCGGCACGGCCATGGCGCGGTCGACCACGATCTCGCGCAGGGCCGATGGGAGCACCCCGGAGCTTTCGAGGAAGCTGATGAAGCCCAGGCATTCGGCGCCCAGCTTGTCCTGCTCGGAGATCGAGTAGACGCGCATGCTGGCGTCGCTCGGCTCCGGCGTCCATTCGAGCTGGGATTCGGCCTGCTGGCAGACGTTCTGCGCCGCGAGGTTGAGGCCATCCAGCCAGACCAGGGCCTCGTGGATTTCCTCGGCCTCGAAGCCATGGGCGCTCAACTTGCGTTCGAGCGCATGCGCCTCCGGGCAGGCGTCGCCGCGCCAGTAGTTTTCGTAGACGAACACCAGCACTTCAAACATGAACCCCAATCTACACCGAGCAGCCGCCATCGCGCCATCGGATTTACGTCCCCGTTGCCAAAGTGCGTCGGGCGCGCGGCTTCAGGCGCGTGCCTGGCGCTGGTAGAGGCCGCCGGGCAGGCGCGCGACCTCGCCCGCGAGCTCCAGTTCCAGCAGGCGGGCGGACAGGCGCGGCGCCGGAATCCCGGTGCGGGCGATGAGGGCGTCCAGCCCGATCGGGTCGTAGCCCATGGCGGCGAGCAGCGGGTCTTCGCCCGCGGGCTCGCCCTCCTCGCCCTCGGGTTCCTCCGCTGCGGGCGCGGCGGGCGCCGCGACCGCCGGCAGCACGAAGCGCAGGTCCTCCAGCACGTCCTGCGCGCTTTCCACCAGCTTCGCCCCGTGCCGCAGCAGGGCATGGCAGCCGCGCGCGTGCGGCGAATGGATCGAGCCCGGGATCGCGAACACTTCGCGCCCCAGTTCGGCCGCCAGCCGCGCCGTGATCAGCGAGCCGGACTGCAGCGCCGCCTCCACCACCAGCGTGCCCTGGCCGAGGGCGGCAATCAGGCGGTTGCGGCGCGGGAAGTTGGCCGCCAGCGGCGGCGTGCCGAGCGGGTACTCGCTCAGGATCATTCCCCGTTCGGCGATGCGGTGGGCCAGTTCGCGGTGGCGGGCGGGATAGACCCGGTCCAGCCCGGTGCCGACCACCGCGATGGTGGCGACGGCGTCGGCGGCCGCGCCTTCCAGCGCGCCCTCGTGCGCCGCGCCGTCGATGCCCAGCGCCAGCCCGGACACGACGGTCACGCCGGCCTGCGCGAAGCTGCTGGCGAAGCGGCGCGCGTTCTGCAGCCCCTGCGGCGTGGCGTTGCGGCTGCCCACCATGGCCAGCGCGCGCTGCGGAGTGGCATCGGTGCGGCCGATCCGGTACAGCATCGGCGGCGGATCGTCGAGCGCCAGCAGGGCGGCGGGATAGTCGGCGTCGGCGAGGGTGAGGACCTGGCGGCGCTGCGGGTCCTGCGCCAGCCAGGCCAGCGTGGCCTCCAGCTGCGACTCGAAGCCCTCCGGCGGCGTGCGCAGCGCGGTCGCGACGGCGCTGTCCACGACCGTGGCCAGCGCGGCCTCGCGCTGGGCGAAGATGGCCTCGGGCAGGCCGAAGGCGGCCAGCAGGCGGCGCGCGCCCACGGTGCCGAGCTGGGGCGTCAGCGCGAGGCGCAGCCAGCCGGCCAGCTCGTCGCGCTGCACGGGAATGTCAGATCGGGTTGGCCACCCGGTCGCCGACCATCACCGTGTCGGTGATCTCCAGCACCAGCGCGTACGCCAGGTGCTCGAAGGTGCGGAACACCATCAGCAGGCCGCTGCGCTCGTCGGGCAGCTTGATCTCGGCGCGCTCGCGCGGCTCCGAGCGGTCCTGCAGCTGGCGGCCGGCCTTGAGGATGGCCATCACGTGGCCGTTCTCCACCCCCTCGGCGGCGCCGCGATTGAGCACCACCACCTGGTTCTGGCCGATCAGCGCCACGGCGTCGCCGTAGACCGAGATGATGTTGCCGTCGACGGGCAGCGTCGGCGCGCGCGGCACGTAGGTGGAGAAGACGCGCGGCGGCTCCGGCAGCAGCCGGTCACCCACGCGCATTTCTTCCTTGGCGCGGGTGATGTCGATGGTGGCGGGGATGATGGTGTCCACCACCTTGCCGCGCGGCGTGCGCACGGGCTGGACGGATTCGGCGCGCACCAGCTCCGCGCTGCCCAGGTAGGCGGCCTCGTAGCCCACCACCTGGCTGGTGAGCGGATCGCGCAGCGGCACGGCGTTGCGGAACACGCGGAACAGTTCGGTGCGGCGCGGATCGGTTTCCACCAGCGGCGTGCCGGTGCGGCCACGCACGTAGGCGCGGTCGCCTTCCGTGATCAGCACCCGGTCGTCCGGCGCGGCGACGATGCGCGGCGCCAGGTCCAGCAGGTTGGCGTCCTCCACCAGGATCGCCTCGTTCAGGAAGGGCTCGATCACCTGCGGCGGCAGGGTCGGGATCGCCGTGTCGGGCAGCCCGTTGATGCGCACCCGGGGCGAGACGCGCACGGTCTCGGTGGGCGGCGGCATGCCGCCCGGCGGCTGGCCGGCGCGCAGCCGCGCCAGGCCGTTGAGCTTTTCCAGGTAGAGCGTCTGGCCGGGATAGATCAGGTGCGGGTTGCGGATCTGGTCCAGGTTCATGCCCCACAGTTCCGGCCAGCGCCAGGGCTGGCGCAGGTACAGCCCGGAGATGGCCCACAGCGTGTCGCCCGGCTTGACGACGTAGGTCTCGGGCGCGTCGGGCGCCAGGTCGGTCAGCGGCACGCCGGCCGCGGCCACCTGTTCGGCGGTGGAGCGCTGGGCGGGCGTGATGGGGAAGTTCTGCGCCAGGACCGTGGGGGCCAGGCCGCCCCCCACGATCAGCGCGGCTCCGGCCAAGACGGTGCGGCGGGTTGCCAGGCGCTGGGAAGAAGACATCTGTGGTGCGTCCGCTCTTGACAAGTTGCAGCCGATTCTGGGCCCAAGTCCTTGATTGAGCAATGTTTATTCCGTTCGTCGCCGTCCGGCGGCGACAAAAGTGGCGAAAATAGCGACAGTCCCCATCTGTCACCTCATGGCCGTCCTTTCCATCCTGACCTATCCCGATCCCCGCCTGCACACCGTCGCCAAGCCGGTGCAGGCCGTCGATGCGCGCATCCGCGGCCTGGTCGCCGACATGCTGGAAACGATGTACGAGGCCAACGGCATCGGGCTGGCCGCCACCCAGGTGGACGTGCACGAGCGGCTGGTCGTGATCGACGTGTCGGAACAGCGCAACGAGCCGCTGGTGCTGATCAATCCCGAGATCACCTGGGCCAGCGAGGAGACGCAGGTCGGCGACGAAGGCTGCCTGTCGGTGCCCGGCATCTACGACGGCGTGGAGCGTTCGCGGGCCGTGAAGGTGCGCGCGCTCGACGGCGACGGCCAGACGCGCGAGATCAGCGCCGAGGGCATCCTGGCCGTGTGCATCCAGCACGAGATGGACCACCTGAAGGGCAAGGTGTTCGTCGAATACCTGTCCCCGTTGAAGAGAAACCGGATCAAGACCAAGATGCTGAAGGCCCGCCGCGACACCGAGCGGGTCTGAAGGAGGTCTCCATGCGTCCGCTCGTCCTGGCCGCCTGCGCCGTGGTGCTGGCCGGCTGCGCCCATCCCTGGAACACCGTCGACCTCGCGCCCGGCACGCCGCGCGAGCAGGTGATCGCCCGCGCCGGCCAGCCCGCGCGCGTGGTTCCGCTGGCCGCCGGCGGCCAGCGCCTGCAGTACACGCTGCAGCCCCTGGGCCGCTACGCCTTCATGGTCGACCTCGATCCGGCGGGCCGCGTGGTGAGCGCGCGCCAGGTGCTCAACGAGCTGGACTTCCAGCGCATCGAGCCGGGTCGCTGGACCCGTGACGACGTCGAGCGCGAGTTCGGCCCGCCGGCGCAGATCGACCACGTGGCCAGCTTCACCGGCGACGTGCTCACCTATCGGTGGGCCGAGCGCAATGAGCCGATGTTCTACTGGGTCTACGTGGATCCGCGCGGCGTCGTGCAGCGCGCCCATCCGGGCATGGAGTTCATCAACTCGCCGCAAGATCGCGACTGATGCGGGTGATCTTCGCCGGAACCCCGGAATTCGCCCGGGTCGCGCTGCAGCGGCTGCATGCCGCCGGCTTCGCCATTCCCCTCGTGCTCACCCAGCCGGACCGGCCGGCCGGCCGCGGCATGAAGCTGCAGCCCTCGCCGGTGAAGCAGTTCGCGCTCGAGCACGGCATCGCCGTGGCGCAGCCGCGCAGCCTGCGCCTCGACGGCAAGTACCCCGAGGACGCCGCCGCGGCCCAGGCCGCGATGCGCGAGGCCGCGGCCGACGTGATGGTGGTGGCGGCCTACGGCCTGATCCTGCCGCAGTGGGTGCTGGACCTGCCGCGCCTGGGCTGCCTCAACATCCACGCCTCGCTGCTGCCCCGCTGGCGCGGCGCGGCGCCGATCCACCGCGCGATCGAGGCCGGTGACGCCGAGACCGGCGTCAGCATCATGCAGATGGACGCGGGCCTGGACACCGGCGCCATGCTGCTGGAAGAGCGCATCGCCATCGCGCCGGACGACACCACCGGCACGCTGCACGACAAGCTGGCGGCGCTGGGCGGGCGGCTCGTCGTCGAGGCGCTGGAGCTGGCGGCCTGCGGCGGCCTGAAACCGGTGCCGCAGCCGGCCGAAGGCGTGACGTACGCGCACAAGATCGAGAAGGCCGAGGCGGCGGTCGATTGGCAGCAGCCCGCCGAGGCGATCGCGCGCCGCATCCGCGCCTTCGATCCCTTCCCCGGCGCCGGTGCCCAGATCGGCGGCGAGACGCTCAAGCTGTGGCGCGCGCACGCGCTGCCCGGCCGCGGCAGCGTGGCGCCGGGCACCATCGTCTCTGTCGACGCGCAAGGCATCGGCGTGGCCTGCGGCGACCAGGGCCGGCTCGAGATCACCGAGTTGCAGCGTCCGGGCGGCAAGCGCCTGGCCGCGGCGGACTTCCTGCGCGGCTTCCCGCTGCAGGCCGGCCAGCGCTTCGACGCCTGATGTTCTTCCTGCGCGCGATCCACCGGCATCCCGAGTTCCGCCAAGGCATGCGGGCCACCGCGCCGGTGGCACCGGGCCTCGCCGCCTGGGGCTTGATGACGGGCGTGGCCATGGTCAAGTCCGGCATGAGCGTGGTCGAGGCGGTGGCGATGACGCTGTTCGTCTAC
>NZ_DASSVG010000063.1:0-6384 GCF_035706265.1 Ramlibacter sp.
ACCAGCTTGCCGATCACGAAATGCAGTTGCAGGTCCGGCAGCGGCTCCTGCGGCGCGCTGCGGATGAAGCCGCCCGCCTCCGCGAAGTTGGTGGTGAGCAGGCCGCTGCGATGGCGGCGCCATTCGAGGATGCCCTTGACCGCATTCGCCAGGCCCGGCAGCGACAGGCCCAGCAGGTCGGTGAGGTGCGGCGCGTCCATGATCTGGGTGGCATCGAGGTGGTCGTGCAGGTTGCGTCCGACGCCGGGCAGGTCGTGCACCACCTCGATGCCGAACCGGCGCAACTGCTCGCTCGGCCCGATGCCGGAGAGCATCAGCAGCTGCGGCGACTGCAGCGCGCCGGCGCTGAGGATCACCTCGCGCCGGACGCGCAGCACCTTCTCCTGCCCGCCCTGCCGGTACACCACGCCGACGGCGCGCCGGCCTTCCAGCAGCACGCGGGTGGCCTGCGCGTCGGTGATCACCTGCAGGTTGGCGCGCTGGCGATTGGGGGCGAGATAGGCCTTGGCCGCGCTGAAGCGCTCGCCGTTCTTGTGCGTGACCTGGTACAGGCCCACGCCTTCCTGCGTTGCGCCATTGAAGTCGGGGTTGACCGGGTAGCCGGCCTGCCTGGCCGCCTCGACGAAGATCGGCCCGAAGCGGTGCGGGCTGCGCAGGTCCATCACGTTGAGCGGCCCGCCCGTGCCGTGGAAGGCATCGGGGCCGCGCTCGTTGTGCTCGGCGCGCTTGAAGTACGGCAGCACTTCGTCGAAGGACCAGCCCGGGTTGCCTTCCGCCGCCCAGGCGTCGTAGTCCGCCGGGTGGCCGCGGGTGTAGATCATGGCGTTGATCGAGCTGGAGCCGCCCAGCACCTTGCCGCGCGGCACGTAGCCGCGCCGCCCGCCCAGCCCCGGCTGCGGCACGGTCTCGAACTTCCAGTTCGCCTGCCCGTTCTTCGCCAGCACGGCGAGGCCGGCCGGGCAGTGGATCAGGACGCTCTTGTCCGGCGGGCCGGCCTCCAGCAGCGCGACCTGCGCCTGCGCCTCCTCGCTCAGCCGCGCAGCCAGCACGCAGCCGGCGGAACCGCCGCCGACGATCACGTAGTCCACGGCCGGGGCATCGCTGGGAACCATCGTCTTGTCCTCCTGCGGCCAGTCTAAGGAATCGCACGGCCGCGCAGCCGGGAGCCGGCTCTAATCGCGCCGGCCGCCCGGCCGTGAAGCAACGGGGCCCGCGCGGTCATCGTTCCGCGACCATAATCCGGCCCCCGAAGCAGCTTCAAGGAAAGAATCATGGCGACTCCCCTCGACAAGGTCCTGTACACCGCGAAGACCCACGTGACCGGCGGCCGCGACGGCAACGGCCGCTCCGACGACGGCAAGATCGAAGTGCGGCTGTCGCCGCCGGCGCAGGGCGGTCCCGGCACCAATCCCGAGCAGTTGTTCGGCATCGGCTACTCGGCCTGCTTCATGGGCGCGATGAAGGCGGTGGCGCCCAAGGTCGGCGTGCAGGTGCCCAACGACGCGGCCATCGACAGCGAAGTCGACCTGGGGCCCACGTCGATGGGCTACGGCGTCTCCGTGCGCATGAACATCAAGCTGCCCGGCATGCAGCGCGAGCAGGCGCAGAAGCTGGTGGAAGAGGCGCACAAGGTCTGCCCCTACTCCAACGCGACGCGCAACAACATCGACGTGCAGCTCAACATCGTCTGACGCGTCACGCCCGCGCAGGCGGCGCCCAGAGTGCGTTGCGCTGAATCCCCGCCTGCGCGGGGATGACAAAAGACCCCCGTGCGTCGGCCACGCGCGGCGACAATGCCGCATGAACGACGACACCCGGCATCCCTATGAGGCGCTCACGCCGGACACGGTGCTCGATGCGCTGCTGCCGCTCGGGCTGTACGGCGACGGGCGCCTGCTGGCGCTGAGCTCGTACGAGAACCGGGTGTACCAGGTGCACCTGGAGGAGCCCTTCCACGGCTCCGAGGTGGTGGTGGTGAAGTTCTACCGGCCGGGCCGCTGGAGCGACGCCCAGATCCTGGAAGAGCACGCTTTCGCCGCCGAGCTGGAGCGCGCGGAAGTGCCGGCCGTGGGCCCGCTGGCACCGGGCGGGCAGACGCTGCACCACCACGCGGGCTTCGCCTTCAGCGTCTCGCCGCGCCGCGGCGGCCGCGCGCCCGAACTGGACGACGCCGAGGTGCTGGAATGGATCGGCCGCTACCTGGCGCGCCTGCACACCGTGGGCGCGCAGCATGCGTTCCGCGCCCGGCCCGCGCTCGACGTGCAGTCCTTCGGCGAGGAGCCGCGCGACTGGCTGCTGACGCACGAGGCGATCCCGCTGGACGTGCAGGGCGACTGGTCGCGCCTGTGCGCGCAGGCGCTGGCGGCGATCCGCGCCGCCTTCGCGCAGGCGCAGGAGGCGGGAGTGCGCAAGCTGCGGCTGCACGGCGACTGCCATCCGGGCAACATCCTGTGGACGCCCGACGCCGGGCCGCACTTCGTGGACCTCGACGACGCCCGCACGGGCCCCGCGGTGCAGGACCTGTGGATGCTGCTGTCGGGCGAGCGGGTGCAGCGCCAGCGCCAGCTCGGCGCCCTGCTCGATGGCTACGAGCAGCTGCGCGACTTCGACCGCGCGGAGCTCGCGCTCATCGAGCCGCTGCGCACCCTGCGGCTGGTGCATTACAGCGCGTGGCTGGCGCGGCGCTGGGACGATCCCGCGTTCCCGCTCGCCTTCCCGTGGTTCGGCAGCAGCGACTACTGGCGCGGGCAGGTACAGATGCTGGAGGAGCAGCTCGAGGCGATGGAGGAGCCGCCGCTGATCGCGTGAAGCGCCGGCCCCTCGTAGGCTGGTGGTGAGCGCCGAAGGCCGAACCCCAGCGCTTTCAGCGCAGCTTGTTCTCCAGCACGCCGATGCCCTGGATCTCCAGCCGCACCACGTCGCCCGGCTTCAGGTACTTGGGCGGCTTGAAGCCGATGCCCACGCCCACCGGCGTGCCGGTGGCGATGATGTCGCCGGGGTACAACGTGATGCCGCCCGAGAGCGTCTCGATCATCTTCGGGATGTCGAAGATGAAATCCCTGGTGTTGGCGTCCTGGCGCAGCTCGCCGTTGACCCACAGCTTGACGTCGGTGTTCTGGCCGTCCATCTCGTCGGCCGTCACGATCCACGGGCCCATGGGGCAGAAGGTGTCGAAGGACTTGCCCAGCAGCCACTGCTGGTGGCGGCTCTGCCAGTCGCGCGCGGTCACGTCGTTGATGATCGTGTAGCCCCACACGTGGCTCATGGCGTCCGCGCGCTGGATGCCCTTGCCGCCCTTGCCGATGATCACGCCCAGCTCGCACTCGTAGTCGATCGCCGCCGAGACTTCGCCCGGGTGGACGATGTCCGCCTTGTGGCCGATCACCGACTCGGGCACCTTGCTGAAATAGATCGGCTCGGCCGGGATGTCGCCGTGCGACTTGGCGCTGGAGTCGAAGCCGCTGCCGGCGAACTCCTTCGCGTGTGCGTGGTAGTTCTTGCCGACGCAGAAGATGTTGCGGCGCGGACGCGGGATCGGCGCGAGCAGCTCGACCTGGTCCAGCGCGATGGGCGCGCCGGTGGCCGGCAGCGCGCGGCCGGCGGCCTGCGCTTCCACGATCGGCAGGGCGCCGCGCGCGGCCTCCTCGGGGGAGAGCTGGAAGGGCTCGACCTGGCGGCCGTCGGCCGACACGCGCCCGACGCCGGGCTGGCCTTGATGACGATAAGCAGCGATTTTCATGTGGGGAAAACTCTCTTTCGCGCCACAATCGGCGCTCTATAGCATGCTAACAAAACACCTCACAGGAGTTCCCCCGATGTTGCGTCGATTTCTTTGCGCTGCGGGCTTTCTTGCCGCAGCCGGGCTGGCCTTTGCACAAGGCGCGTTCCCGACCAAGCCCGTCACCATGATCGTGCCCTTCCCGCCGGGCGGGCTGGCCGATACGGTCGGGCGGCCGGTCGCCGAAGCGATGAGCAAGGACCTGGGTCAGCCCGTCGTGATCGAAAACCGCGGCGGCGCCGGCGGCGGCATCGGCATGGCCGCCGCGGCCAAGGCCCCGGCCGATGGCTACACGATCCTGATGGCGCTTTCTTCCTACAGCGTGCTGCCCGAGGCCGACAGGATCCTCGGCCGCCAGCAGATGTACTCGTTCAACGCGCTGCGCCCCATCGCCCGCATCACGGCCGACCCGGTGGTGCTGGCCGTGCGCGCCGATGCGCCCTGGAAGACGGTGAAGGATTTCGTCGAGGACGCGCGCAAGCGCCCTGGCGCCATCAACTTCGGCTCCTCCGGCAACTACGGCACCATGCACGTGCCGATGGAAATCCTCAAGCAGGTGGCGAATGTGCACATCACGCACATCCCGTACACGGGCGCCGGCCCGGCCGTGGTCGCCCTGCTGGGCGGCCAGGTCGACGCGCTGGCCACCGGCCCCGCCACCGTGCTGCAGCACGTGAAGGCCGGCAAGATCCGCGTGCTGGGCCACTGGGGCAACGGCAAGCTGCAGACCATGCCCGACGTGCCTTCGCTCAAGCAGGCCGGCTACGACGCCGAGTACGCGCAGTGGTCGGGCATCTTCGTGCCGGCCGGCACGCCCGAGCCGGTGGTGCAGCGCCTGCGCGCGGCCGCCCGCGCCGCCGCCAACGACGCCAAGGTCCAGAGCGTGATCCTGAACGCCGGCAGCCCCGTGCTGTACCAGGACGCGCCCGAGTTCGAGAAGTACGTGCAGAACGACGTGCGCCGCATGGGCGATGTCGTCAAGAAGATCGGCAAGGTGGAGTAGCCCCAACCAACCCAACCAACGCACCGGAGGTCGCGATGAAGCGTCACCTGTTCGTCCGTTCGCTCGTGGCCGCCGTCTGCGCGGCCGGCCTGATGCAGGCGCTGCCCGCGGCGGCGCAGAACTGGCCGAGTCGGCCGGTGAAGATCATCGTGCCGTTCGCCGTCGGCGGCCCCGCCGACGTGTTCGCGCGCGCGCTGGCGCAGCGCCTGCCCGACTTGCTCGGCCAGCCTTTCGTGGTGGAGAACAAGCCGGGCGCCGGTGCGGTGATCGGCACGGACATGGTGGCCAAGGCGCCGCCGGACGGCTACACGCTGCTGCTGATGTCCAACACCCACACGGTGAACGAGACGCTGCTGGCGAACAAGCCGTACGAGCTGCTGCGCGACTTCGTGCCGGTGGCGCCGATCAACTATTCGGACCTGGTGCTGGTGGCCCATCCCTCGGTGCCGGTGGCCAACGTGCGCGAACTGCTCCAGGCGGCCAAGGCGCAGCCGGGCAAGTTGACGTACGCGTCCTCCGGCACCGGCACGCCGTACCACATGGCCGGCGAGCTGTTCAAGAGCATGTCGGGCACGAGCATCCTCCACATCCCGTACAAGGGCAGCTCCGGCGCCCGCACCGACATCCTGGGCGGGCAGGTGAACTTCATGTTCGATGCCGTCACGACGATGACGGAACACATCAAGGCCGGCAAGGTGAAGGCGATCGGCACCAGCGGCAAGCACCGCTCCTCGGTGCTGCCCGACGTGCCGACCATCGACGAATCCGGCGTGCCGGGCTACGAGGCCACCATCTGGCTCGGCCTGCTGGCGCCCAAGGGCACGCCGGCGGATGTCGTCAACAGGCTCAACGGCGCGGTGAGCAAGATCGTGAGCGACCGCGAACTGCAGCAGGCCTGGGCCCGGCAGGGCGCGGTGCCGCTGGTGATGGATGCGCAGGCCTTCAACAAGTACGTGCAGGACGACATCCAGAAGTGGGCCAAGGTGATCCACTCCGCCAACATCAAGGCGGATTGATGGCGCGGGCACTGCACATCCTGAGCGGCGGCGCCGCGCAAGGGCTGGTGTCGCGGCTGCAGGCGGCCTTCGAGGCGCAGCACGGCTGCGCGCTGGCCGGCACCTTCGGCGCCGTCGGCGCGATGAAGGAGAAGCTGCTGGGCGGCGCGCCCTGCGACGTGCTGATCCTCACGCAGGCGCTGATCCAGGACCTGGGGGCGCAGGGCAAGGCCGATGCGTCGTCGGCGCGCCCGCTGGGGCTGGTGAAGACGGGTGTGGCGCTGAAGGCGGGCCGCGATCCGGTGGCGATCCGCTCGGCGGAAGACCTGAAGGCGCTGCTGTCGGCGGCGCCCGCCCTCTACTTCCCCGATCCCGCCAAGGCCACCGCGGGCATCCATTTCTTCAAGGTGCTGCAGGCGCTCGGGCTGGCGGACGATGCGCGCAAGCTGCGCACGTTTCCGAACGGCGCGACGGCGATGGCGGAACTGGCCAAGGCGCCGGAGAGCGATGCGGTGGGCTGCACGCAGGTGACGGAAATCCTGATCACGGGCGGCGTGCAACTCACGGGCCTGCTGCCGCCGCCGCACGAGCTGACGACCACCTACACC
>NZ_DASSVG010000064.1:0-14705 GCF_035706265.1 Ramlibacter sp.
AGCGAGAAGATGTTCCAGGCCATGGCCGCCTACCACGAGGAACTGGCCCGCGCCGGCGCGCTGCTGGATGCCTCGGGCCTGCAACCGAGCAGCAAGGGCTGGCGCGTGCAGTACGAAGGCGGCAAGCGCACCATCGTCGACGGCCCGTTCGCGGAGACCAAGGAACTGATTGCCGGCTACACGCTGATCCAGGCCCGCAGCCGCGACGAGGCGCTGGAGTGGTCGCGCCGCTTCCCCAACCCGGTGGGCGAGGGCATCCCCTGCCACATCGAGGTGCGCCAACTGTACGAGCTGGAGGATTTCGAGGACCAGCTCGAGGCGAAGACCGCCGAGCGCTTCCGCGACATCGGCATCCGCTGACGCGCGATCCATCCCTGAACACGGAGTCCCACCACCATGGCCCGCCAGATCTTCGTCAACCTGCCGATCCGCGACATGGAGCGTTCCAAGGCCTTCTTCGGCGCGCTCGGTTTTTCCTTCAATCCGCAGTTCACCAACGAGCAGGGCGCCTGCATGGTGGTCTCGGACACCATCTACGTCATGCTGCTGGTCGAACCCTTCTTCCAGACCTTCACCAGGAAGCCGATCGCCGACGCCCGCGAGAGCACCGAGGTGCTGGTCTGCCTCTCGTGCGAGAGCCGCGCCGAGGTGGACGAACTGGTGAAGAAGGCGCTCGCCGCCGGCGGCAAGGCCCCCAACGCTCCGCAGGACCACGGCTTCATGTACGGCCATGGCTTCGAGGACCCGGACGGCCACGTCTGGGAGCTGGTGTGGATGGACCCGAACGCGGCGCCGCCGCAAGCCTGAGCCCATGCACTCGGCCACCCACCAGGCGATCGCCGCGGTCTGGCGGCTCGATGCGGCGCGCATCACCGCCGTCGTGGCGCGGATGGTGCGCGACGTCGGGGTGGCCGAGGAACTGGCGCAGGACGCCCTGGTCGCCGCGCTGGAGCACTGGCCGCGCGAGGGCATTCCCGAGCAGCCGGCGGCCTGGCTCATGACCACCGCCAAGCGCCGCGCGCTGGATTACCTGCGCCACGCGAAGATGCAGG
The DNA here is from genome assembly GCF_035706265.1 of Ramlibacter sp. Lineage (GTDB taxonomy): Bacteria > Pseudomonadota > Gammaproteobacteria > Burkholderiales > Burkholderiaceae_C > Ramlibacter. Next base: position 1,053 of record NZ_DASSVG010000064.1, read on the forward strand.
GCGAGAAGCTGGAGCAGGTGGGCCACGACCTGGAAGCCCAGGAGGCGCTGGTCGTGCCCGACTTCGTCGACGCGCTGGATGCGGCCCGGCAGGACGACATCGGCGACGACCTGCTGCGCCTGATCTTCACCGCCTGCCATCCGGTGCTGCCGGCGGAGGCGCGGGTGGCGCTCACGCTGCGCCTGTTGGGCGGCCTCACCACCCACGAGATCGCGCGGGCCTACCTGGTGCCGGAGCCCACCATCGCGCAGCGCATCGTGCGCGCCAAGCGCACGCTGGCGAACGCGCGCGTGCCCTACGAAGTGCCGCACGGCCAGGAACTGGCACCGCGGCTCGCCTCGGTGCTGGAGGTGATCTACCTGATCTTCAACGAGGGCTACACGGCCACGGCGGGCAGCGACTGGATGCGGCCCGAACTCGCGCAGGAGGCCTTGCGGCTAGGCCGCATGCTGGCCGGCATCGCGCCGCGCGAGCCCGAGGTGCACGGCCTCGCGGCCCTGATGGAACTGCAGGCCTCGCGCATGGCCGCGCGCACCGACGCCGAGGGCCGGCCCATCCTGCTGGCCGAGCAGGACCGGCGCCGCTGGGATCCGCTGCTGGTGCGCCGCGGCCTCGCGGCTCTGGAACGCGCCGAGGCGCTGGGCGGCGCGCGCGGGGTGTACGCGCTGCAGGCTGCGATCGCGGCCTGCCATGCGCGCGCGGCGTCGAGTGCGGAGACGGACTGGGCGCGGATCGCGGCCTTGTACGGCACGCTGGCCGAAGTGGCGCCGTCGCCGGTGGTCGAACTCAATCGCGCGGTCGCCGTGGCGCAGGCACAGGGCCCCGCCGCCGCCCTGCCGATCGTGGAGCGGCTGCGGTCGGATCCCACGTTGCGGCGCTACCAGTGGTTGCCCGGCGTGCATGGCGACCTGCTGGAGAAACTCGGGCGTCACGAAGAGGCCCGCGCCGCCTTCCTCGAAGCCGCGGCGCTGGCGGGCAACGCGCGCGAGCGGGCGTTGATGGAAGAGCGGGCAAGGCGTGCGTCGCGCGAAGCGGATTCGTAGGCTGGTGCTGACGCGCGCATCGCGCGCAGGAACCCAGTTTCGCTGCGCTCGCCGATCGCTGGGCTTCCAGCGCTTCGCGCGCGTCCGCACCAGCCTACGATTCGCCCAAGCCGCACCATCACAACTTCGCATTCAGCGGCTTCACCATCACCTCCACATCGACGTCGTCCATCTCTCCCTTCGCGTCCTTCAACAGCAGCCTGAGCTTCACCTTCTGCCCGGCCTGCATGGGCTCCTTCAGGTCCAGCAGCATCACGTGATAGCCGCCCGGTTTCAGCGCCACGGGCTTGCCGGCGGGCAGGGGGATGCCTTGCACGGCGCGCATCCGCATGGTCATGTTGGCGTCCATCGCCATCTCGTGGATCTCCACCACGCCGGCGACGGGCGAGCGGGCGCCGACCAGCGTGACATCCGTGGTGGAGGTCAGCTGCATGAAGGCGCCGCTGGACTTCTGGCCCGGCACGGTGGCCCGCACCCACGCGTCCTGCACGGTCACCTCGGCGCCCGCCGAGGCGGCGGCCAGCAGCGCGGCCAGCGCGATCGCAAATCGGTGCATGGCGCGCTCCCTACGCGAGCAGCTGGCGCAGGTCGTGCGCGCAGTCCTCGGCCGGCATCGCGTGGCGCAGCGCCACGCGCAGCTGGCCGCGCGTGTCGAAGGCATAGGACAGCAGCGAGTGGTCCATCGTGTACGAGGAGCCGGTGGGCACCTTCCGGTAGAACACCTTGAAGTTGTCGGCCGTCGCCTTGATGGCCTGCGCGTCGCCCCACAGCGGAATGAAGCTCGGGTCGAAGGCGGCGGTGTAGGCCTTCAGCATGGCCGGCGTGTCGCGCTCCGGATCGAGCGTGACGAACAGCACCTGCACCAGGTCGCCGTCGTTGCCCATGACGTGGCGGATCTCCGCGGCGCGCGCGAGCGCGGTGGGGCAGGCGTCGGGGCACTGCGTGAAGCCGAAGTGCAGCAGCACCACCCGGCCGCGGTAGTCGGCGATCGTGCGCTCGCGGCCCTGCGGGTCCTGCAGGCGGAAGGCGCCGCTGTAGGTGGCGTCCGCGAGGTCCACGCCCTTGAAGCTGGCGCGCGGCTGGTGGTCGCAGCCGGCCAGCAGGGCGAGGCCGCCCAGCAGCAGCGTACGGCGGGTAGGGTGGGGGTCATGCATTGCGTTCATCGTTTCGCTCCCGGTTCAGTGATAAAGCCGATCTTGTGCAGGCCCGCACGCTGGGCAGCCGCCATCGCGCGGGCAACCTTCTCGTAGCGCACCGCCTTGTCGCCGCGGATGTGCAGTTCGGGCTGCGGGTCCTTCGAGGCTTCCATGGCCAGCACCGACTCGAGCTCGGAGTCGTCCAGCTTCGCCTCGTTCCAGTAGTAGGTGCCCTGCGCGTCGACGCTCAGGCGCACGGTGTGCGGTCTGGTTTCCTGCGCGTGGTTGTCCGCCCGCGGCAGGTCGATGTTCACGGCGTGCTTCATCACCGGCACGGTGATGATGAAGACGATCAGCAGCACCAGCATGACGTCCACCAGCGGCGTCATGTTGATCTCGTTCATCACCTCGGAGGCATCGTCCTGGGTGCCGAAGGCCATGGCGTGCTCCTCAGGCCTTCTTCAGCTGCACGACCCTGCGTTCGCTGGCGGCGACGCGTGCGCCGGTCACGAAGTAGGCATGCAGGTCGTGGGCGAAGCGATTGAGCTTGTGCAGCACCGCCTTGTTGCCGCGCACCAGGGCGTTGTAGCCCAGCACCGCGGGGATGGCGACCGCCAGGCCCAGCGCCGTCATGATCAGCGCCTCGCCGATCGGGCCGGCCACCTTGTCGATGGTGGCCTGGCCGGCGACGCCGATCGACATCAGCGCGTGGTAGATGCCCCAGACCGTGCCGAACAGGCCGACGAAGGGCGCGGTGGATCCCACGGAAGCGAGGATCGCGAGGCCGGCCTGCAGTTGCGCCGTGCAGTCGTCGATGGCGTTGCGCAGGCAGCGCGTGACCCAGTCGCTCGCGTCCATGCCGTCCTGCAGGCGCGCGCGCGCGTCGCCCTGGCCCAGGTGGGCGGAGGCATCGCGGCCCTCGAGTGCGAGGGCCCGGAAGGGGTTCTCCTCGTCGGGGCCGAGCTCGTTCAGGCCGGAGGCGAGGTCGGGCGCGCTCCAGAACCTGTCCACCGCTTTCGCCTGGCGGGCGCAGCGGCGCTGGTCGAGCGCCTTGACGGCGATCACCGCCCAGGAGGCGAGCGACATGCCTCCGAGCAGCAGGAAGACGCCCCGGGTGACGAGGTCGCCCTCGGACCAGACGTTGACGAGGCCGAAATGAGGATGCATGGCAATCACTCCAGGACGAAGTTGATGGGAACGCTGAACCACATGGCGGTCGCCACGCCGCCCTTCCTGCCGGGCACGTAGCGCCATCGCTGCACGGTGGCGAGCGCCGCGGCGTCGAGCCGGTCGAAACCGCTCGACGACGACACCTTGGCCTGCTGCGCGCTGCCGTCCGCGCCGATCAGCACGTCGATCACCACCTTGCCCTGCTCGCGCAGCTTGCGGCTGATGGGCGGGTAGGCGGGGCGGGGGTTCTGCAGGTAGTCGGCGTCGCTCACCGGCAGTTCCACCGGCGTGGGCGCGGCCGGTGCGGCCTTGGCCACGACGACGGGCGCGGGCGGGGCGGGCGGCGCAGGCGGCGCGGCTTGCACCGCCGGCTGCGGGATCGGCGCGAGTGCCACTTCCGTGGGCGTGACCACAGGTGCTTCGGGCGCCGGGGCGGGCGCGGGCGTGGGTTGGGCCACCGGTTGCGGTGCCGGCCTCGGCTTGGGCAGCGGCCTCGGTGCGGGGGCAGGCGGCGGCGGTGCGCGCCTGGCGACCTTGTGCACCACCGGCGGCGGAGGCGGCGATTCCACCGCCTTCGGCGGCGTCAGCTCCTGCGGCGGCTCCGGCTCGATCAGCACCGCCATGATGGTTTCGGGCACCACGCTCTCGACGGCGCGGCGCACCAGCCCCGCCTGCAGCGCCCACACGCCGCCCACGTGCAGCAGCAACACGCCGGCCGCCACGAGGAGATTGCGCTGGGTCTTCACGGCGTTCACCCTTGCGCAAGAACCATGCGCGAAGTGCGGTCGCGCCACGCGAGCACGATCTCGAACAGGACGACGCCAGCGCCCGAGAGCGCGAACAAGGGCATCGCCACCAGCAGCAGCGCGCACGCGAACCAGCCGGCCACCGGCAGCGCGCTCCAGGCGCCGGGCAGCAGGCGCGGCAGCACGGCGCCGCCCTGGCGCCGTCGCAGCGCGAACATCACCCAGCCGGAGGCGAGCGAGAACAGCACGCCGGTGCCGAACACGAACAGCAGCGCCTGGTTCCACAGGCCGAACTCGCCGCGGTGGAAGGGGATGCCGATGGCGGTGGCCTTGGCGAAGGCGGTCTGGTCCTGCCAGTGCGCCTCGAACAGCGGGCGGCCGCTGTAGGCATCGAGCACCAGGTTGACCTTCTGCGTGGGCGCGGTCTGCTCGGAACTCGCGATGCGCCACACGCCCTGCGGCGTGCGCGGCGGTGTCATCACGAGCGTGATGCCGGGGGCCTGCGCGCGCGCGGCCTGCAGGATCGCCTGCCAGGCCAGCGGCTGCCGACCCGCGGCGGCGCCGGACTGCAGGCCCTTGGGCGGCGCGGGCGGCGCCTGGCCGATGGCGTCGCGGAAGCTGCGCACCTGGGCGCCCGCGTACTTGCTCCACGTGAGGCCGGTGGCCAGGATGGCCAGGCTCATCACGCACAGCGCCACGCCGACGAAGCCGTGCCACTGTTTCCAGCCGCTGCGGCCGCGGACGCCGGCCTCGGGCAGGGCGCGCGCCTGGCCGCGCGGCCACCAGAGCCAGATGCCGGTGAGCAGCATGACCATCATCCAGCTGGCGGACAGCTCGATCATCCAGCGCCAGTCGTCGCCTTGCAGCAGCGAGGAGTGCAGGCGCTTGGACCACATGCTGAAGCGATCCATCTCGGCGAGGCTGCCCAGCACGCTCGCATTGGAGGGATCGACGTAGACCACGGTGCCGCGCGGCAGGCGGTCGCCGCCGGTGGTGGCGGTCGTGACGTGGACGATCGGCGCGGGAATGCTGTCCGCATCGACGCCGTGCGACTCGTGGCCGGTGTGCTTCGCATGCCCCTCATGACCGGCATGCCCCTCGTGGCCCGCGTGCGCGGCCGCCGCAACCTGCACCGCCGCCGCCGGCGCGCCATGTCCCGCATGCTCGCCACCCCCCAGTGCATGCCGCGCCGGGCTGAACACCACCTGCACGGAAGTGTCCGCGCGCCCCGGCACGATCACGGTCTTGAGGTGCTGGCCTTCCGGCGCGACGGCCTGCGCCGCGCGCACGATTTCGTCCAGCGGCCGCTGCGCCCCGGAAGCGGCGACGCGGTCGAGGTCGCCGTGCAGCACCGCCTCGATCTGCGGCGTGAACACGTACAGCAGGCCGGTCAGCGCGGCGAGGATCGCGAAGGGCGAGGCGATCAGCGCGGCCCAGAAGTGGACGCGCAGGAACAGGCTGCGGCGGCGGGCGATCACGGAGGCGGGCGTGTGCATGGCGTCGGTCTCCTTACAAGTCCACCTTGGCTTCCAGCACGTAGCTGCGCTGCGGGTAGGGGTGGAAGTTCCAGTACTTGTCGTTGTTGACGTTGTCGATGCCGAAGGCGAACGACGTGGTCCGCGTCGCCTGCCAGCGGGCGCGCAGGTCCACCACGAAGAACCGGCTCACGCCCTGGTAGGTGAAGCCGTTGACGTCGCTGTTGTTGAGGGTGCGGAACTGGCTGCCGCTGTAGCGCGCTGCCACGCTGGTGGTGAGCTGCGGCGTCCAGCGGTAGGCGGCCTGCACGGTGGCGCGCCAGCGCGGGATGTTCGGCTGGCGCTTGCCGATGGTGTCGCCGGGCGTGGCGACGAAGCCGTCGTTCTCCTTGATGATGGAGTGCGCGTAGGTGATGCTGCCCTGCACGTCCAGCCCGGGCGTGAAGACCTCGGTGCCGTTGGCGACCAGTTCCAGGCCCTGCGTGTCGATGCGGCCCACGTTCTGCACCCGCGAGACGTTGCGGTTGGCCAGCGGGTCGAAGATCGTCTGCGAGAAGATCGCATCCCGGGTGCGCTCGGCGAAGTACGTCAGGCGCGTGAGCACGTTGCCGAAGGGCTTCTCGGCACTGAGCTCGAAGGTCCAGGAGCGCTCGGGACGCAGCTCCGGGTCGTTGAGGAACTGCGCGTTCGCCGTGCTGGTGGCGCCATACAGCTCCTGCACCGTGGGGAAGCGCACGGCGCGCCCGAGGGCCGCCTTCAGCAGCGTCTCGCGCTGGAACTGCCAGGACACGGCGGCCTTGGGCGAAAAGTGGTTCTCCGAACGCGAGGGATAGAGCGTCGTGAGCGCAGGAGTGCGCGTGCGGCCCTGGTAGGCCTGCCAGTGCTCGAAGCGGCCGCCGAGCACCGTCTTCCAGTCCGGCGCGAAGGCCCACGCATCCTGGGCCCACGCGCTGCGCAGGCGCGTGCGGCCGCCGACATCGCTGACCAGTGCGCCGGGCGGGCCGCTGAGCCAGCTGCCCACGGCGGCATGGGTCACGTAATCGAGCTTGTAGCTGTCCTGCTGCAGGCCCGCATCGACGATGTGGGCGCCCTTGGTGCCGAAGGGACGCCACGTGCCCTTCACCGCGAGCGTGTTCCAGCCGGTGCCGCTGCCGTCCGCGATGGTGCCGGGGCCGCCGTCGCGCGCCGCGGGCGGAAGGTTGCTGCCCGCGGTCTGGCGCTTGAGGTCCTTGTCGTAGTCGTACAGGCTGGCCGCGATCTCCCAATCGAACGTGCCTTGCGTATGGCTCTTCACCGACAGGCCGTGCATGAAGTGCGTGAGGCTCTCGTCGGTGAGCGGGAAGTCGGCCGCCGTGAGCGCGGGGAAGCTGCGGCCGCCGATGTTGACCACGCCGCCGAAGACCGGCGTGCCGGCCGCGTCGCGCAGGTAGGTTTGCGAGTTGCCGAAGGACTGGTTCTGCCACACGCCCAGCGTGTAGGCGGCGCGCACGGCGGGCGTGAGGTCGTAGGAGAGCTTGCCCTTCAGGTGGTTCTGCCGGGTGTGGAACTGCGTGCTCGTGCCCAGCACGTGCCAGGGCTGGTTGGCGTTGTTGCGATCGAGCACGGCGCCAGTCACCGGGGTGCCCGCGTTGCCGGGCGTGCCCTGCGACACCAGCCGCGTCGGGAAGGTGAGCGGCTGGCTCTCGCTGTCGGTGCGGTTGACGTTGAACCACCAGGCCCAGTCGCCGGCGCGGTTGCCGGCGCCGGCGGCGAGTTCCCAGGCGCGGAAGGTCTCGTCGGTGTTGTAAAGCTCGAAGGGCTGCAGCGAGTAGCTGGCCTTGCCGTGGGCCTCGAACTTCTCCGGCATGCGGGTGGTGAACTCCACCACGGCGCCGACCGAGTTGCCCGGGTAGGCGGCGGAGAACGGGCCGTACATCACGTCGACGCGCTCGATCTCCTCCGGCGTCACCAGGCCCCAGCGGGGCGGGAAGCTCAGGCCGCCGACGCCGTTGCCCAGGTAGTTGGACAGCAGGATGCCGTCCGCATAGACGGCGGAGCGGGCGCTGTTGCCGGTGCCCGAGGCGCGGCTGGAGAGGATCGCGTGGTTGTAGTCGCCGATGTAGCGCTTGCGGACCAGCAGGCTCGGGAAGTACTTGAGCGTGTCCTCGCTGTCGGTGGCGTTGATGGTCTGCTCGATCTGCTCGCGGGCGATCCCTTCCATCGTGGCGGGGATCTGCGTCGGCAGCGAGGTCGGCTGGTCGGCCGTGATGGTGACGACGCCGAGCGACTTGCCGGGCGCCTCCTGGGCGGCAGCGAGCAGCGGGCAGGCCATGGCCATCGCCAGGGCCAGGCGGTTCTTGCGCATGGGAGCGGCTCCGTTGTTCTGACAGGGGTGGGCCGGCGGGCACGGGCGTGCCTTGGGCGCTTCAAGTTCTCGAACCCGATGTCAGAGCTGGGGAGGGCCGCGTTGCTGGAAAGGCACCGGCGCCTGGCTCGGCACCGGCGTCGGCAGTTGCAGGATGGGGGTGTCGTCGGGCGCTTCGTGCGCCGCGAACACCAGGGGAACCGGGGGCGCGCCGACCATCACGCAGAGGCGGCAGTCGTGTTCGTGGTCCTGCGCGGCGCCGCTGCCGTCGCCCTGCGGCGTCGGCAGCACGATGCCGGAGCCGGAGCAGACGACATCCGCGTCGTGGTGCGCCAGCATGGGCGAGGCCGCGGCGGCGCCGACCCACAGCGCGAACCACACCAGCAGCAGCTGGCAGGTCAGGCGGTGGACGCGGCGCAGGGATTCCATGACTCCCTTGCTCAAGCAAGGGGCGGGCCACGGGGGCCGCCGATGCGCCGCCGCCCTCTGTCACGGATGGAAACAGCGGCCGAGCACGGCAGCGCCGGGCTGCGGGGATTGGGGAGGAATCCCCAAGCTTGGGGCCGCGGCTTCCCCAGTTGCGCACCCGATGCGTGGCACGCGTGCCACCAACCCCCACACGCAAATCGATGTCAGCCATTAGACTTGTCCGACATGGCCGCCGCCACCCCTACCGTGATGTTCGCCGACCTCACCGGCAGCACCGCGGTCTTCGAGAAACTCGGCAACGAGGCGGCCACCCGCACCGTTACCGCGTTGACCGACTGGATCATGGAGGTGGCGATCGCCCATGGCGGGCGGGTGGTCAAGACGCTGGGCGACGGCGTGCTGGCGGTCTTCCCCGACGGCGCCGACGCCATCGAGGCCGTGGTGCAGCTGCAGCGCGAGCATGCCCGGCGCAGCACGCGGCACGGCCCGGCAGCGCGGCTGCAACTGCAGGTGGGGCTGGCCTGCGGCGAGATCGTGGAGGTGGGCGGCGACTGCTTCGGCGACGCCGTGAACGTGGCCGCGCGGCTGTCGGATCTCTCGGGCGGCCGCCAGATCCTGGCCACCGATTCCGTGGTGGAGCAGCTGCCTTCGGCGCCGCCCGGCACGCGCTTCCATCCGCTGGGCAGCATGCCGATCCGCGGCCGCGAGCGGCCGGTGCGCCTGTTCCGCATCGACTGGCAGGAAGACTCCTCGACCGACATGATGACCATTCCGGCGCTCGAGACGCCGCGGGCGCTGCGCCCGCGTGCGGCGCCCGGCGCGATCGAGCTGCACTCGCAGGGGCAGATGCGCATCTTCACCAGCGAGCAGATGCCGGTGCACCTGGGGCGCTCGAGCGAGGCGGAGCTGCTCATCATCGATCCGCGCGTGTCGCGCCTGCACGCACGCATCGACTGGCACAACCAGGGCTTCGTGCTGGTGGACCTGAGCAGCAACGGCACCTGCGTGCGCTTCCAGGGCGCGCCGAGCGAGCTGACCCTGCGGCGCAACGAATGCGTGCTGCACGACAACGGCGAGATCGCGCTGGGGCCGGATTTCTCGGACTGGTCGCTGCCGACGGTGCGGTTCGCGCTGAGGCCGCGATAGGGGGTAACGCGGGCGAGGGAGCAACGGCGCACGCGCTGGGCTTCACCGCTTCGCGGTTCAGCATGAGCCTGCGAGGCGTGCTTGCCGGGGCACGGCTCCTCTGCGATCATGGCCCGCCATGACCGGCACCGCTTTCCGCTCGGGCTGGGACCCGCAGTCGCCCCTGGCGCAGCAGCGGCGCGAGGCGATGCTGCAACGCGTCGCGCAGTGGCGGGCGCTGGAGCAGCGCGCGGCCGACAAGTCGGCCGAGGCGCGCGCGGTCTTCGAGCGCCGCGGCCAGTTGCTGCCGCGCGAGCGCGTGGGCCTGCTGCTCGACCCCGGCCGTCCCTTCCTGCCCCTGTGCAGCCTGGCCGGCTACCTGCAGGACCAGAAGGATCCCGCGGCTTCGGTGCCGGGCGGCGGCATGCTCGCGGGCATCGGCTTCGTCTCCGGCGTGCGCTGCATGGTGGTGGCGAGCGACTCGGGCATCGACGCCGGCGCCATCCAGCCCATGGGGCTGGACAAGATCCTGCGCGTGCAGGAGATCGCGCTGGCCCACAAGCTGCCCTTCCTGCACCTCGTCGAAAGCGCCGGCGCCAACCTGATGCGCTACCGGGTCGAGACCTTCGTGCAGGGCGGGGCGCTGTTCCGCAACCTGGCGCTCCTCTCGGCCGCGGGCATCCCGGTGATCACCGTGCAGCACGGCTCCGGCACCGCGGGTGGCGCCTACATGCCGGGGCTGTCGGACATCGTGATCATGGTGCGCGGCCGCTCGCGCGCCTTCCTGGCCGGCCCGCCGCTGCTGAAGGCGGCCACCGGCGAAGAGGCCATCGAGGAGGAACTCGGGGGCGCGGAGATGCATACGCAGGTCTCGGGCCTGGGCGAGTACCTGGCCGAAGACGATCGTCATGCGCTGGGCCTCGCGCGCGAGGTGCTGGCGCGCAGCGGCTGGCAGCAGGTTGCGCCGCAGCCACAAGCCGCGCCGCCGAAATTGGAATCTGACCCCAATAAGGAGGAACTGCTGACGCTGATGCCGGCCAACCTGCGCGAGCCGGTGGACCTGCGCGAGGTGATGGTACGGCTGGTGGACGAGGGCGCGCTGCTGGAATTCAAGCCGGCCTACGGCGCGGCGACGGTGTGCGCGCAAGGGCGGCTGGCCGGGCACGAGGTGGGCTTCATCGCCAACAACGGGCCGATCGACGTGGCCGGCGCCAACAAGGCCACGCACTTCATTCACTGGATGTGCCAGCTCGGGCACCCCATCGTCTACCTGCAGAACACCACCGGCTACATCGTCGGCCGCCAGAGCGAGCAGGACGGCATGATCAAGCACGGCAGCAAGATGATCCAGGCGGTGACGAATGCGAACGTGCCGCAGCTCACCATCCAGTGCGGCGCCTCCTATGGCGCCGGCAACTACGGCATGTGCGGCCGGGCCTATGCGCCGCGCTTCCTCTTCAGCTGGCCGAGCGCGCGCACGGCGGTGATGGGCGGCGAGCAGGCCGCGCGCACGATGCAGATCGTCACCGAGGCGGCCGCGGCCCGCAAGGGTACCGCGGCCGATCCGGCGCAGCTGCAGGCGCAGTCGGAGCGCATCGTTCAGATGTTCGAAGCCCAGGCCGATGCCTTCCACACCTCGGGCCTGCTGCTGGACGACGGCGTCATCGATCCGCGCGACACGCGCGCCGTGCTGGCGTTCTGCCTCGACACCATCGCCGAGGCGGCGGCCAGGCCGCTGCGCCCGGTCCAGTTCGGCGTCGCCCGCATGTGAGGAGCCGCCCATGCATTACAGCCACGAACACCTCGCGCTGCAGAAGACGCTCAAGCGCTTCATCGCCGAGGAGGTCAATCCGCACGTGGACGAATGGGAGGCGGCCGAGATCTTTCCTGCGCACCAGGTGTTCAAGCGCCTCGGCGAGCTCGGACTGCTGGGCCTGACCAAGCCGCCGGAGTACGGCGGCGCGGGGCTGGACTACTCGTATTCCGTGGCGATGGCCGAAGCGCTCGGCCTCATCGAGTGCGGCGGCGTGCCCATGGCCATCGGCGTGCAGACCGACATGGCCACGCCGGCGCTGGCGCGCTTCGGCAGCGACGAACTGCGGCGCGAATTCCTGGCGCCGGCCATCGCCGGTGACATGGTCGCGTGCCTCGGCGTGAGCGAGCCGGGCGCGGGCAGCGACGTCGCCGGCATCGCGAGCCGCGCGCGCAGGGACGGCGGCGACTACGTGATCACCGGCCAGAAGATGTGGATCACCAGCAGCCTGCAGGCCGACTGGATGTGCATGCTGGTGAACACCGGCGACGGGCCCGCGCACCGCAACAAGAGCCTGGTGATCGTGCCGATGCGCGAGGGCGGCAAGCTGCGCCCCGGCATCGAGGTGGCGCGCAAGATCCGCAAGATCGGCATGAACAGCAGCGACACCGGCCTGATCTACTTCGACGGCGTGCGCGTGCCGCAGCGCTATCGCATCGGCGAGGAAGGGCAGGGCTTCGTCTACCAGATGCAGCAGTTCCAGGAGGAGCGGCTGTGGGCGGCGGCGAGTTGCCTGGTGTCGCTGTCCAACTGCATCCAATGGACCATAGCCTGGGCGCAGGAGCGCAAGCTGTTCGGCGCCACCCTGGCCGACCAGCAGTGGGTGCAGTTCAAGCTGGCCGAACTCAAGACCGAGGTGGAGGCGCTGCGCGCGCTCACCTACCGCGCCTGCGATCTCTACGTGCGGGGCGAGGACGTGCTGGAACTCGCCTCGATGGCGAAGCTGAAGGCCGGGCGCCTCAACCGGCTGGTGCCCGATACCTGCCTGCAGTTCTGGGGCGGCATGGGCTACACGTGGGAGAACAAGGTCTCGCGCATGTTCCGCGACGGCCGGCTCGCTTCCATCGGCGGCGGCGCCGACGAAGTGATGCTGGGCATCCTGGCCAAGACGATGGGCGTCGCCAAGCGGCGCCCCGCACAGGAATGAAGATCCGCCGCGTCCTCGTCGCCAACCGCGGCGCCATCGCGGCGCGGATCCTGCGCACGGCGCACCGGCTCGGGCTGGAGACCGTGGCCGTCTATTCCGAGGACGATCGCACGGCGCTGCACGTGCGCGAAGCCACCGAGGCCCGGCCGCTGGGCGGCCACGCCGCCGCGGAGTCCTACCTGCGCATCGGCAAGCTGCTGGCGGCCGCGCGCGCCGCCGGCGCCGACGCCGTCCATCCCGGCTACGGCTTCCTGGCCGAGAACCCGGAGTTCGCCCAGGCCGTGCTCGCTGCCGGCCTGACCTGGATCGGCCCCGGCCCCGAGGCCATGCGCGCCCTGGGCAGCAAGGCCGGCGCGCGGGAACTCGCCCATGCGCGCGGCATTCCCTGCCTGCCCGGCTACCACGGCGCCGACCAGTCCGACGAGGCGCTGCTCGCGGCAGCGCGCGACATCGGCTTCCCGCTGATGGTGAAGGCGAGCGCCGGCGGCGGCGGCCGCGGCCTGCGCCTCGTGAGCGAGGCCGCGCAACTGCCCGCCGCCTTGCAGGCCGCCCGCTCCGAGGCGCAGTCGGCCTTCGGCAGTGGCCACCTGTTGCTGGAACGCGCGCTGCCCCGCCCGCGCCACGTCGAAGTGCAGGTGATCGCCGACACGCACGGCCGCTGCCTGCACCTGGGCGAGCGCGATTGCTCGGTGCAGCGCCGGCACCAGAAACTGATCGAGGAGTCGCCCGGCCCCGCGGTCGACGCGCCGCTGCGCGAGCGCATGGGCGCGCAGGCGGTGGAACTGGCGCGCGCCGCCGGCTACGTGGGCGTGGGCACCGTGGAATTCCTGCTGGACGAACATGGCCGCTGCTGGCTGATGGAGGTGAACACGCGGCTGCAGGTGGAGCATGCCGTCACCGAGATGGTGAGCGGCCTCGACCTGGTGGAGTGGCAGCTGCGCATCGCCGGCGGCGAGCGCCTGCCCTGGCGCCAGGAGCACCTGAACCTGCAAGGCCACGCGATCGAGGTGCGGCTGTGCGCCGAGGACGAAGCCTTCCTGCCGCAGACCGGCCGCGTGCAGCTGCTGCGCCCGCCGCCCTGCGGCGAAGGCCGCAACGGCGGCGCGCGCCTGCGCTTCGACCACGCGCTCTTCGAAGGGCTGGAGGTCACGCCGCACTACGACTCGCTGCTCGGCAACCTGATCGCCCACGCGCCCACCCGCGAGCAGGCCGTCGCGCGGCTGCT
>NZ_DASSVG010000065.1:0-2382 GCF_035706265.1 Ramlibacter sp.
GCACGGCGCAGGCCGGCTCCTGCGCCGACGGCTGCGCCCGGCGTGCCGACGGCAGCACCTTCCCGGTCGAATGCACGATGTCCCGGCTGGAGGGCGACAGCACCTTCTCCACGGTGATCCTGCGCGACATCACGGCGCGGCTGCGCGACCGCCAGGCGCTGGTGGACGCGCACGAGGAACTGCAGCGCGTCACGCAAGGCTTCCAGCAGGAGCTGATCGCCGCCGTGGAGGCGCGCCAGGCCGGCATCGCGCGCGACCTGCACGACTCGGTGGGCGCGTCCCTGGCCGGCGTCTCGCTGCTGGTCGGGGCGGCACGCGCCAGCGTGGCGCAGGCGCAGGCGGCCGCGGTGCTGGACAAGGCGCAGGAGCAGGTCGCCGCCACCGCCAACATGGTGCGCGCGCTCTCGCGCGGGCTGATGCCGGCCGGCACCGATTCCGGCGGCCTGCTGCACGCCCTGGAACAGTTCGCGGCCGACCTCTCGGCCGCCAACGGGATCGAATGCACCGTGCGCGCCCGCGGCGCCTTCGCCGCCTTCGATGCCGAGACCGGCACCCACGTGTTCCGCATCGTGCAGGAAGCGGCCACCAATGCGCTGCGGCACGGCCAGGCGACGGTGCTGCGCATCGTGCTGTGCGAGTGGCGCGGGCGCTGGCGCGCGGCGGTGGCGGACAACGGCCGCGGCTGCGACTTCGACGCACTGCCTCGCGCGCACCGCGGGCTGGGCCTGCGCTCCATGCAGGCCCGTGCCCGCGCGATCCAGGGCGAACTGCGGCTGGGCCGCAGCGGCGCGGGCGGCTGCCGCGTGCGCGTGAGCTGGGCGTCGCGCTGCCGCACCGCCGGCCCGGAAGGGGCTTGCGACTTTGTTCCGCATCAAGGTCCCGCCCACCCCAGCACCTAGCATGGACTGCATGTCCACCGACGTTTCCGCGCAGCACCCGGCGTCGGTCATCGTCATCGACGACCACGACATCGTTCGCTTCGGCCTCGAGACGCTGATCCGCCAATGCCCCGAGCTGCGCTTCGCCGGCTCGGCCGCCAGCCTGCGCGAAGGGCTGGAGCTGGTGCGCTCGCTGGAGCCCGCGCTGGTGGTCACCGACATGGGCACGGCCGATTCGCGCGGCCTCGACACGGTGCGCGCCGTCGTCGCGGCGCAGCAGCCGCGCGCCACGCTGGTCGTGTCGATGCAGGACGAGCTGCTGTATGGCGAGCAGGTGCTGGCGCTCGGCGCGCGCGGCTACCTGATGAAGGAAAGCGCCCACGCCATGGTCGTGCCCGCCGCGCTCGCGGTGCTCCATGGCGGCACCTGGGTCAGCCCGCGGCTGAACGCCAAGCTGCTCAACCGCTTCCTGCACCGGGTACGGCCCGCCCCGGCGGAACTGCCGCAACAGGGCGAGATGGAGCTCACGCCGCGCGAGATCGACGTGCTGCAGCTGCTCAAGTCCGGCCGCACCACCAAGGAGATCGCGGCGGCGCTGGAGCTGAGCAACCGGACGGTGGACATCCACCGCGCCAACATCAAGCGCAAGCTGCACCTGCGCACCGGCGCCGAGCTGATCGCCTACGCCTCCAGCCGGCTCTAGCTCTAGGCCGGCCCGTCCCCCTTCGGCGTGACCGGCAAGTACCTGCCGCCGCTAGGTACATGTACATAGCGGCGCCGGTCCGTCCGCGTCGATCATTCCCGTGGAGAAAAGGAAGGGACGGGAAATGGATTTCATCACCACGAGCACCACCACGGAAGGCGCGCCGCCCGCATGGACGCCGCTGCAGCGGCTGCCGTCGAAGCAGCCGACGGCGCCGCGCACGATCGTGCAGTGCCTCGACTGCGCCGCCCGGGCACGCTGCCTGCCGGGCGGCATGAGCGAGCGCGAGGCAGGCTGCCTCGCCCACATCACCATCGGCCGGCGCCGCGTGCGGCGAGGCCAGGCGGTGTACCACGCGAACGATCGCTTCCTCTTCATGTACGCGGTGCGCTTCGGCACCTTCAAGTCCACCGTGATGCTGAACAACGGCGCCGACCAGGTCACCGGCTTCCACCTGCCGGGCGACGTGATGGGCTTCGATGCCACGGTCTCCGGCCGCCATCCCAGCACCGCCATCGCCCTCGAGGACGCCGAGGTCTGCGTGCTGCCGTACTCGCAGCTCACCGACGCCTGCGCCGAGCAGCGGAGCCTGCGCATGCAGGTGATCCGGATGGTGAGCGCGGAACTGGTGCGCGACCAGCGCCTGCTGGCGCTGATCGCCACCACCAATTCCGAGCAGCGCGTGGCGGCTTTCCTGGTCGGCCTGTCCGACCGCATGCGCGAGCGCGGCTACTCGCCGAGCGATTTCCTGCTGCGCATGACGCGGGCGGAAATCGGCAGCTACCTGGGCACCACGCTGGA
>NZ_DASSVG010000066.1:0-11688 GCF_035706265.1 Ramlibacter sp.
GTTCGAGCACTTCGGCAGGTCGGCGGTCTCGATCGCCTCGCGCTGCGCCAGGCGCGCGTTGCCGAAGCCCGTCATGAGCGCGCGGCGCATCTCGCGCGGCGCCAGTTCGGCCAGGCAGTCCAGCACGTCGTCGGCCGGCTCGTCATCGAAGCGGCGGCCCCAGCCGTGGTCCTCGCGGATCGACTTGTACAGGTTGCGCGCGATGCTGCGCGCCTGTTCGTGCGTGGGCGGGTCGATCTCGAACACGTTCATGCGGTTGAGGATCGGCTCGGGAATGCAGCGCTCGTCGTTGGCCGTCATGATCCAGATCACCTGGCTCGCGTCGAGCGCGACCTCGGCGAATTCGTCCATGAAGGACTGCGCCGTGTCGTGTTCCAGCAGGCCGTAGAGCGCGCCCAGCGGGTCGTACTGCGCGTCGGCGCTGGCCTTGTCGATCTCGTCCACCACGAGGACGGGGTTGGCGTACTGGCCGTCCACCAGCGCCTCGAACACCTTGCCCGGCTTGGCGCCCTTCCACTGCGAAGAGGCGCCGGAGAGCAGCCAGCCCGCCGTCATGGAGCTCATGGGAACCAGGCTCATGCCGGTGCCGAGCAGGTCGGCCAGCTGGCGGGCGAAATGCGTCTTGCCGATGCCGGGCGGGCCCAGCAGCAGCATGGGCGTGATCTCGATGCCGTCGCCGGCGTCCTGCGCCAGGGCGACGTGCCGCTTCAGGTCGTCGAGCGCGTCGGCGAAGTTGGGCAGCTGCTCGTAGAGGGCGGCCATCTCGGGGATGCCGCTGGGCTTGACCTGGAAGCGCTCGGGCCCGCGCTCCAGCATGCGCTCGTAGGTGGCGCGCAGGGTTTCGTGCTCGCGCGCGGGCAACTTGGCCAGCTTGCGCTCGACCTCGTGCGGCCGGAACACGTTGCGCACGTTGGCGATCGGCAACTGCAGGCCGGGCGACGTTTGCGGAACCAGACTACGCGATTGCATGGCCACACTCCTTCAACGACTCTTTGCTGGATTCCAGCATAGGCCGTGCCAGCCATCAATCAGGAGGGTCAGCAGGCGCACGCGCTTGTCAGCGCCCGTCGACAGCAGAAGCGGGACCGGCTGCCGTTGGCAGCCGGTGCAAGGGAGTGCTGGCGGGGAAATTCCCCCGCGCCCGGCCCCCCGGGGGGCCGGGAAACGGTCAGCCCTGCGAGGAGGAGCCCAGCACCTGCTGCAGCTCGCCGCTCTGGTACATCTCCATCATGATGTCCGAGCCGCCGATGAATTCACCGCGCACATAGAGCTGCGGGATGGTCGGCCAGTTGCTGAATTCCTTGATGCCCTGGCGGATCTCGTCGTCTTCCAGCACGTTGACGGTCTTGAGCTGCTCGGTGTCGACCCCGCAGGCCTTCAGGATCTGCACCGCGCGGCCGGAAAAGCCGCACATGGGGAAGGCTGCGCTGCCCTTCATGAACAGCAGGATGTCGCTGGATTGGACCAGGTCGGCTATGCGTTGCTGGACGTCGCTCATGGAAATCTCTCCTGGGGGTATGCCGGTTGGCTTGGGCGGATTATCCCAGTTCGGGCGCCTGCCCACCCGAACAGCGGACGATGCCGCCAAGGTCCTTGCGGTTGCTCAGGCGGGTGAAGCCCGCCGCCGCGAGCAGGGCCTCGACGGCGGCGGCCTGGTCCCAGCCGTGCTCCAGCAGCAGCCAGCCGCCGGGCGCGAGGTGGGCCGGCGCCGCGCCGACGATGGCGCGCAGGTCGGCCAGGCCGTCCTCGCCAGCGACCAAAGCGGAAAGCGGCTCGTGGCGCAGCGCGGCGAGGTGCTCGTCCTGGGCGCGCACGTAGGGCGGATTGCTGACCACCAGGTCGTAGCGGCCGGCGCCGGCCAGCCAGTCGGCCTGGCGGAACTGCACCGGCAGCTGCAGCCGCTGCGCGTTGGCCCGCGCCACGGCGAGCGCCTCGGCGCTGCGGTCCACCGCCTCCACCCGCGCATCGGGCCGCGCGCGCTGGATCGCCAGCGCGATGGCGCCGCTGCCGGTGCCGAGGTCGATCACGCGCGGCGCGCGCAACGGGCGCAGCAGCTCCAGCGCCCACTCGACGATCGTTTCGGTGTCGGGGCGCGGCACCAGAACGCGCGCGTCGACCTGCAGCGGCAGGCCGAAGAATTCCTTCTCGCCGGTGAGGTAGGCAAGCGGCTCGCCGGCGTTGCGCCGGCTGCAGAGATCCGCGTAAGCCGCTTCGGCCGCAGGCGCCAGGGCTTCGTCGTCGTGCGCGACCAGCCAGCCGCGCTCGGTGCCGACGCGCCCGAGCACGTGCAGCAGCAGGAGCTGGGCGTCGATCCGTGCCAGCCCTTGCGCCGCGGCCCGGGCCAGCGCCTCGCGCAGCGTCATGCGCGGGCCGCCCCGAGCCCCACTTCCAGCTCCTCGAGCTGTTCGGCGCGGCGCGCGAGCAGCAGGGCCTGGACCACTTCGTCGAGGTCGCCTTCCATGATCGCGCCCAGCTTGTACAGCGTGAGGTTGATGCGGTGGTCGGTCATTCGGCCCTGCGGGAAGTTGTAGGTGCGGATGCGGTCGGAGCGGTCGCCGCTGCCGATCAGGCCCTTGCGCGTGGCGGCCTCCTTCGCGGCGCGCTCCGAGCGCTCCTTCTCCTGGATGCGCGCCGCCAGCACCTGCAGGGCCTTGGCCTTGTTGCGGTGCTGCGAACGGTCGTCCTGGCATTCGGCCACGATGCCGGTCGGGATGTGCGTGATGCGGACGGCGGAGTCGGTCTTGTTCACGTGCTGGCCGCCGGCGCCCGAAGCACGGAAGGTGTCGATGCGCAGGTCGGCCGGGTTGATCTGGACCGCCGCCGCTTCGTCCGGCTCGGGCAGGGCCGCGACGGTGCAGGCGCTGGTGTGGATGCGGCCCTGGTTCTCGGTGGCGGGCACCCGCTGCACGCGGTGGCCACCCGATTCGAACTTGAGCTTGCCGTAGCTGCCTTCGCCGACCACGCGCAGCACCACTTCCTTGTAGCCGCCCACCTCGCCCTCGCTCTCGCTCATGAGCTCGGTGCGCCAGCCCTGGCGCTCGGCGTAGCGCGTGTACATGCGCAGCAGGTCGCCCGCGAACAGGGCCGCCTCGTCGCCGCCGGTGCCGGCGCGGATCTCGAGGAAGGTGTTGCGCGCGTCGTCGGGGTCGCGCGGCAGCAGCAGCGCCTGCAGCTCGCCTTCGAGCGCGGGCAGCTCGCCCTCGAGCGTGGCGATCTCCTCGCGCGCCATCTCGGCGAGCTCGGGGTCTTCCATCATCTCGCGCGCCTGCGCCAGGTCGCGCTCGCGCTGCAGGTAGCGCTGGAAGTGGCCCGCAACCTCGGTGACTTCGGCGTGCTCGCGCGTGAGCTCGCGGAAGCGCTCCATGTCGTTCACCACCTCGGGCTGCGAGAGGTAGAAGTCCAGTTCCTGGAGGCGGACGGGGAAGCGTTCGAGTTGCTGGCGGAGGAAGGGTTTCACTGCGGGTACGGCGTTGGACGTTGAGCGTTGGGCGTGGAAGAGGGCGCGCCGAACGGTCAACGCTCAACGTGGAACGCAGCGCGCCTGCAGGCGCGCGTCGCTAACGCTCCTTGCGCAGGAAGAAGTGCTCGATCGCCGCGCTGGCGCGCTGGCGCGACTCGGGGTCGGCGGCGCGCAGTTCGGCCATGGCGCCGTGCAGCATCTTCTGGGTGAGGCCGCGCGACAGCGCGTCCAGCACGGCATCGACGTCCTCGCCCTTGGCCAGCAGCTTCTTCGCACGGGCCAGTTCCAGCGCGCGCCATTCGTCCGCCTGGGTGTTCAGCTGCTTGATCAGCGGCACCACGTGGCGCTGGTCCATCCAGTGCACGAAGCTCTGCACGCCGGCGTCGATGATGGCCTCGGCCTGGGCCACGGCGGCCTGGCGGTTGGCGTGGCCGGTCTGCACCACGTGGGCGAGATCGTCCACGGTGTAGAGGTACACGTCTTCCAGCGCCTTGACCTCGGGCTCGATGTCGCGCGGCACGGCCAGGTCCACCATGAACATGGGGCGGTGCTTGCGCGCCTTGAGCGCGCGCTCCACCGCGCCGAGGCCGATGATCGGCAGCTGGCTGGCGGTGGAACTGACGATCACGTCGAATTCATGCAGGCGCGCCGGCAGGTCGGCCAGGCGCATCACCTCGCCGCCGAAGCGGCTGGCGAGCTTCTCGCCGCGCTCCAGGGTGCGGTTGGCGATCGCGATCCCCTTCGGGCTCTTGGCCGCGAAGTGGGTGGCGGCCAGCTCGATCATCTCGCCGGCGCCCACGAACAGCACCTTCACCTTGGTGAGGTCTTCGAACAGGTTGCCGGCCAGCCGCACCGCGGCGGCCGACATGCTGATGGAATGCGCGCCGATCTCGGTGGAGGTGCGCACCTCCTTGGCCACGGCGAAGGAGCGCTGGAACAGCTGGTTGAGCGTGGTGCCGAGCGCGCCCGCCTCCTCGGCGACGCGCACGGCGTCCTTCAGCTGGCCGAGGATCTGCGCCTCGCCCAGCACCATCGAATCGAGGCCGCTGGCGACGCGGAAGGCGTGGCGGGCTACGCCCGCATCCTGCAGCATGTAGGAGTGCTCGCGCAGCAGGCCCGTCTGCACCTGGCCGGACTGGGCCAGCCATTCGACGGTGGAATCGATCTCGTGCTTGTTGCCGGCGCAGTAGATCTCGGTGCGGTTGCAGGTCGAGAGGATCGCGGCCTCAGGCTGGCGGCCGAGCCGGTTGCCGACCTCGCTGCGCAGCGAGTGCAGGGTGGGGGCGATCTGGTCGAGCGCGAACGCGAACCGGCCCCGCAGATCCACGGGAGCGGTCGTGTGGTTGATGCCCAATGCCCAGACAGCCATGCGGCGAATTATAAAATTCGATGCGATTCAAGCACTTACCCCGGGGTTGTGGCCGGGTTGTTCTAGGTCAATCGGGAGCGTTGTGGGATTATTCGAGTTTGCCGACCATCTGCTGGGCTTTGCGGCACCGGCCCTGGCCGTGGCCTTGCTGGTCACCCTGGCCGCCCCGCTGGTGCTGCCCCGCAGCGCCAAGCCCGTGACGTGGTGGGCCCGCTTTGCTATCAATAGCGCAGCAGGGCTGGCCACCCTGGTGGCCGGGCTCTGGTACTTCGGCCACGACGGCAAGATGGCCACCTACGCCGCCCTGGTGCTGGCGGTGGCCACGGCGCAGTGGCTCACGGCTCGCGCCTGGCGCTCCTGACCCATGCTGTTCCTGCTTTCTCCCGCCAAGACGCTGGACTACGCGTCGCCGATCCCGGAAGTTCCGCACACCCTGCCGGGCTTCGCGGCGGATTCCGCCCGCCTGATCGAGGTGCTGCGACGTTACTCCCCCCAGCAGGTTTCGAGCTTGATGGACATCAGCGATCCGCTGGCCGCGCTCAACGTCGCCCGCTACCAGGCCTGGTCGCCCAAGTTCACCGAGCGCAACGCGCGCCAGGCCGTGCTGGCCTTCGACGGCGACGTCTACGACGGCCTGCAGGCCCGTCGCATGGGCGCGGCCGACCTGGAATGGGCGCAGCGCCACCTGCGCATCCTGAGCGGCCTGTACGGCGTGCTGCGCCCGCTCGACTGGATGCAGCCCTACCGGCTGGAGATGGGCACGGCCCTGAAGGTCGGCCCGGCGGCCAATCTCTATCAATACTGGGGCAGCCGGATCGCCGAGGCGCTGAACGAGGTGCTCGCCGCCGACAAGACGCCGGTGGTGATCAACCTCGCCTCGCAGGAATATTTCAAGGCGGTGGACCGCAAGGCGCTCAAGGCGCGCGTGATCGACTGCGTCTTCGAGGAGTGGAAGAGCGGGACGTGGAAGATCGTCAGCTTCACCGCCAAGAAGGCGCGCGGCCTGATGGCCCGGCACGCCATCACCCGGCGGGTGGAAACCCCGCGCAAACTGGAAGCTTTCGACCTCGAGGGCTGGCGCTTCGATCCGGCTGCCTCGCAGCCCGAGCGCATGGTCTTCCGGCGCAGGACCGCATCATGAGCACGACAGGCAGCACGCAGCAGGTCACCCCGGAGCTGCGCCGGTGGATCGTGGAGCAGGCCGAGGCGGGCCACAGCGCCGACTCGGTGCTGAAGGCCATGATGGCCTCCGGCTGGAACGAGGACGTGGCGATCGACGCCATGGAAGAAACGCTGCGCGGCCACCTGGAACGCCGGGCGCTGGCGCAGGGCCTGCCGCCGGCGCTGCCGGTGCCCGAGCCGTCCCTCGAAGAGTCGCCGCTGTACCTGGATACGGGCGACCGGCAGGTGGCGGTGCTGCAGACCATGGCCAGCCCGCGGGTGGTGGTGTTCGGCAGCCTGCTCTCCGACCAGGAGTGCGAGGAGCTGATCGCGCTGGCCACGCCGCGGCTCGCGCGCTCGCTCACGGTGGCCACCAAGACCGGCGGCGAGGAGGTCAACGCCGACCGCACCAGCAACGGCATGTTCTTCCAGCGCGGCGAGAACGAGCTGGTGCGCCGCATCGAGCGGCGCATCGCCAGGCTGGTGAACTGGCCGGAGGAGAACGGCGAGGGCCTGCAGATCCTGCAGTACGGCCCCGGCGCCGAATACAAGCCGCACTACGACTACTTCGATCCCGCCGAGCCCGGCACGCCGACCATCCTGCGCCGCGGCGGCCAGCGGGTGGGCACGCTCGTGATGTACCTGGGCGAGCCGGAGAAGGGCGGCGGCACCGTGTTCCCCGACGTGCACCTGGAAGTCGCGCCCAAGCGCGGCAACGCGGTGTTCTTCAGCTACGAGCGGCCGCATCCCTCCACGCGCACGCTGCACGGCGGCGCCCCGGTGCTGCAGGGCATGAAGTGGATCGCGACCAAGTGGCTGCGCGAACGCCGCTTCGAGTAGGCTTGCAGGCAAGCGCAGGTCCCCTTCATGAATCTCCCGCAAGAGTCGCAGCTGGGCAAGCCGGCCCGCTACGCCGACCAGTACGACGCCAGCCTGCTGTTCCCGATCTCGCGCGCGCCCAAGCGCGAGGAGCTGGGCCTGTCGGGCGCGCTCCCCTTCTTCGGCGCCGACCTCTGGACGGCCTTCGAGCTGAGCTGGCTGAACCCGCGCGGGAAGCCGCAGGTCGCCATCGCGCACTTCACCATTCCCTGCGAGACGCCCAACATCGTCGAGAGCAAGTCGCTGAAGCTCTATCTGGGCAGCTTCAGCGGCACGAAGTTCGCCTCGGCCGAGGAGGTGCGCCAGCACCTGCGGGCCGACCTGAGCGAGGCGGTGTGGCGCGGCGCGCCTGCGCCGGCCACCATCGGCGTGAAGCTGGTGGGGCCGGAGCTGTTCGACCAGGAGCCGGTGCACGAGCTCGATGGCCTGAGCCTGGACCGGCTGGACATCGAATGCACCGACTACACGCCGGCGCCGCACTGGCTGAAGACGGTGGAGGGCGAGCCGCCGGTGGAGGAGGTGCTGACCAGCAACCTGCTGAAAAGCAACTGCCTGGTGACCGGGCAGCCGGACTGGGGCAGCGTGCAGATCCGCTACACGGGCGCCCAGATCGACCAGGAAGGGCTGTTGCGCTACCTGGTGAGCTTCCGCAACCACAACGAATTCCACGAGCAGTGCGTGGAACGGATCTTCATGGACCTCTGGCGCTGCTGCCGGCCTTCGCGGCTGGCGGTCTATGCGCGCTACACGCGCCGGGGTGGGCTGGACATCAACCCGCTGCGCACCAGCCATCCGATGCAGTTGCCGCCGAACATCCGCACGGCGCGCCAGTAGGCCCGGTTACCGGACCCCGATCCAGTCGCACCGCAGCCGCCGCGCCCGGTGCGCCTTCGCCCGCAGGCTCACATACAGCGTCGGCGCCGACATGGCCAGCACGAGCAGCGGCGCCGCCCAGAGCGCGTCGAAGGTGAAGGCCGGCAGCCAGCCGACCCAGCCGACCAGCCAGAGGGTGAGCATCACATCCCAGGTGTGGTACTCCACCGGGTGATCGCCGGAATGGGCGACATGCCATCTCTTGATGCGCTGCAGGGTGTCCAGGTCCATGAAAGCTCTCCGCTGTGCCTCCGCTCGTCAGGGGCGTAAGGCTCAGTGTAAGTTTCGCGTCAGGAGCTGCAAGGGGCCGGTTGGCTTTTTCGCCTGTCATCTGACATCCGGCAAACGTCATGGATCCTGGAACAGGTCCGGTGTGTGTTCCGCCACACGCGGCGCGGCTTCGTCCGACCCGGCGGCGGCCGCGGCAGTGGCAAGCGCCTGGGCCCGCGCCAGCTTGCCCACGCGCACGCCGAGCAGCCGCAGGCGCTGGCGCAGGTCCACGCGCTTCAGGCATTGGCCGGCCGTGCGCCGGATCAGCGCCGGGTCCGCGGTGTACGCGTCCAGCGTCTGGTCGCGCGTGGCCGTGCGAAAGTCGTCGTAGCGCAGCTTGATGCCGATCGTCTTGCCGACGTAGCCCTTGCGCTGCAGGTCCTCGGCCACGCGGGTGCACAGGTCGGTGAAGATGGCGCCGAGCTCGGCGCGGTCGCGCACGGCGTGCAGGTCGCGCTCGAAGGTCGTCTCGCGGCTCATGGAGACCGGCTCGCTCTCGGTGACCACCGGCCGGTCGTCCCGGCCCCAGGCGGCGTCGTGCATCCAGGCGCCGTAGGCCTGGCCGAAGTGGTCCACCAGCCATTCGCGCGGCTGCGCGGCCAGGTCGCCGATGGTGTGGATGTGCAGGCCGGCCAGCTTCTCGCCCGATTTCGGCCCGATGCCGTTGATCTTGCGCACCGCCAGCGGCCAGATCTTCGTCTGCAGGTCGTGCTCGAAGACGATCGAGATTCCGTTCGGCTTGTCGAATTCGCTCGCCATCTTGGCCACCAGCTTGTTGGGCGCCACGCCGATCGAGCAGGTGAGGCCGGTGGCCTGGAAAATCGACTTCTGGATCAGGCGGGCGAGCACGCGACCGCCTTCGCGCTGGCCACCCGGCACCTCGGTGAAGTCGATGTAGACCTCGTCGACCCCGCGATCCTCCATCACCGGCGCGATCTCCTGGATCACGGCCTTGAACGTGCGCGAAAAGCGCCGAACCTCGTCGAAATCCACCGGCAGCACGATCGCCTGCGGACACAGGCGGGCGGCCTTCATCATGCCCATGGCGGAGCCCACGCCGAACTGGCGCGCCGGATACGTTGCGGTGGTGATCACGCCGCGGCCGACGTAATCGCGCAGCAAGGGGAAGGCCTCGACCGGGATTTTGGAGAGCGGCCGGTCGGCGTAACGTTGCAGCAGTTCGTCATCGGCGCTGCGCCGGCCGCCTCCGATCACCACCGGCAGGCCCTTGAGTTGCGGGTACCGCAGCAGCTCCACCGACGCGAAGAAAGCGTCCATGTCCAGGTGGGCGATGCGGCGCGGGAGGGTCACCCGCCTATTGTCGTAGTTCACGCCTTGCGGCCTTTCGGCCGATGGGCTTGACGCAACACAAGCACCCCAAAGGGCTGAGCCGGGATGATCCCGGCATGGGTCGTTGGGAAGAAGATCACGGCGCCGCGAGCGCCGAGGGGGCGGTTGCGCGCATCATCGTCGCCAGCCAGGCCTCCATCCGTCAGTCCGTCTACCAGGAGATGGAGAAGATCCGCGCCAGCGCCGTCAAGCACAACGAGCCGGCCGGCATCGCCACCGCGCTGCTGCACCAGTCCGGCTGGTTCGTGCAGTGGAAGGAAGGCCCGGCGCCGGCGCTGCAGGACATCATGGCGCGGGTGGCGGGCGATTCACGCCATTTCGACTTGCGCATCGTGCACCGCAGCCGCGGGCCGCGGCTGCTGTCGGGCCCCTGGTCGATGGCCATCGTCCAGTGCAGCGAAACCCCGGCGCAAATGGAGCAGCGGATTCGCCGCCTGAAGCAGCAGGTGGACGAAGGCCTGCAGTTCTCGCCGGCGGCGACCTGGCGGCGCCTGTCCACGCCCATGATCCACGCTGGCGCGATGCGCCAGCACGACCCCGACGCCTTCCAGCGCGTGCTGGTCTGCGCGGCCGCGGGCATGGGCTCGTTCGAGCTGGTGCGCTGGCTGGGCGAGTGCAACAAGGTCGAAGTGGTGCACCGCCGCTTCGCCGGCGCGACCGAACGCGACGTCGGCACCGACTACGTGGACTTCGAGCAGGACGAGCGGGTCTGGCGGGTGATCGCGATGGCGCGCCACGGCCTGCACCTGCCGCTGACGCGCGCCTTCATCCCGGACTATTCGCACGTCGTGCTGCTGCTGTCCATCGATGCGGAGCGCAATGCGCAGCTGGTGGAGCGGGTGCTGCGCGCCTACGAGTTCGTCGAGCATCCGCCGGCGCTGATCGGGGTGGCGAGCCGCGACGACATGCACGCCGTGCCCGCCGCGATGGCGCGCCGCCACCGCCTGCCTTACCTGGCGGCCGTGGCCGATTCGCGCCTGCCGCAGGAGACCTGGGCCGAGGTGCAGCCGCTGCTGATGCACTGGCAGCAGGCGGCCAACAGCTCGCTCATGTCCGGCGCCGGCCGGACCCGCTTCGCTCAGTAGCCGGGCGGCAGCAGGATGCTGCGGTCCACGTGGCGGATGTCCGTGCGGCCGCAGAAGGCCATCGACAGGTCCAGCTCGTTGCGGATGATCTCCAGCGCCTTCTCCACCCCGGCCTGACCCATTGCACCGAGGCCATAGAGCATGGCGCGGCCGATGTAGACGCCGCGCGCGCCGAGCGCCACCGCCTTCAGCACGTGCTGGCCGGAGCGGATGCCGCCGTCCATGTGCACCTCGATGCGGTCGCCCACCGCGTCGACGATGTGGGGCAGGGCGGAGATCGACGACGGCGCGCCATCGAGCTGGCGGCCGCCGTGGTTGGAGACGATCACGGCGTCGGCACCGGAGTCGGCGGCCAGGCGCGCATCTTCCTCGTCCTGCACGCCTTTCAGAATGAGCTTGCCGCCCCAGCGGCTCTTGATCCACTCCACGTCCTTCCACGACAGCCGCGGATCGAACTGCTTGGCCGTCCACTCGGAGAGCGACCCCATGTTCTCCACGCCCTTGACGTGGCCCACGATGTTGCCGAACTGGCGCCGCTGCGTGCCCAGCATGCCGAGGCACCAGCGCGGCTTGGTCATCATGTTCAGGATGTTGGGCAGCGTCAGCCTGGGCGGCGCCGACAGCCCGTTCTTCAGGTCCTTGTGGCGCTGGCCGAGGATCTGCAGGTCCAGCGTGAGCACCAGGGCGGAGCAGCCGGCGGCCTTGGCGCGGTCGATCAGGCTTTCGATGAAGCCGCGGTCGCGCATGACGTACAGCTGGAACCAGAACGGATGGCGGCCGGTCGCCTCCGCCACGTCTTCCAGCGAGCAGATGCTCATGGTGGAGAGCGTGAACGGGATGCCCATGTTCTTCGCCGCCTTCGCCGCCAGGATCTCGCCGTCCGCGTGCTGCATGCCCGTGAGGCCGGTGGGCGCAATCGCGACCGGCATGGCCACGTCCTGGCCGATCATGGTCGTGCGGGTGCTGCGCCCCTCCATGTTCACGGCCACCCGCTGGCGCAGCAGGATGCGGTCGAAGTCCGCCTCGTTGGCGCGGTAGGTGCTCTCCGTCCATGAGCCGGAATCGGCGTAGTCATAGAACATGCGCGGCACGCGCCGCTGCGCGAGGACGCGCAGGTCCTCGATGTTGGTGATCACGGGCAAGTCTTGTCTCCTGCCGGGCTTCCGGCGGGCGACATGGTAACGGCTGAGCCACCCACCCACGTGTTGCCGGCCTGCAACCCAGGCGGCCGTCAGGTGTCG